>NCCY01000096.1:0-6546 GCA_002279855.1 Rhizobiales bacterium 12-68-15 | reverse complement strand
GGATGCTGTAGGAAGTGGTGGAGCCAGGCGGAATCGAACCGCCGACCTCTTGAATGCCATTCAAGCGCTCTCCCAACTGAGCTATGACCCCACCGGGCCGCGGGTCAGAGCCGGAGACGGCTCTGCGGGAAGTCCCGCGGCGGGACGCCAGGGTTGCCCCCGGCAAACAGCTTGCCCAGCGCGATCGGCCGGGCGGGTACCTTGTCATGACCCTGTTGAGGATCATGTTAAAAGTGGTGGAGCCAGGCGGAATCGAACCGCCGACCTCTTGAATGCCATTCAAGCGCTCTCCCAACTGAGCTATGGCCCCACCGGACCGCAGGTTGGAGCTCCGAAAAGCTCCCTTGGAACGCCTGCGGCGGGATGCCCGAATGTGTGTCCGGGCGAGGAGCGGCCTTTAAGCATAGGCCGCAGGGATGATCAAGTCTCTTCGTCGTCCTCGAGACCCTCTCCGATCAGATCGGAGACGTCATCCCCATCATCCTCGTCTTCTTCGAGGAAAGTGTCATCGTCAGCGGCGTCGGCGAGATCCTCGTCCACGTCGATATCGTCATCGGCAACGGGAGCCTTGGCGCCGGCGGCCTCTTCGTCCGCTTCCTCGAGGCTGATGACCTCGACGTCGGGAACTTCGTCCTCGGCCACCTCGGCAACCACAGCCGAGCGAGGCTCGGCCCGGCCACCACGGGCGACAGGTTCGAAGAAGGAACGGGGATAGGATTCCCCAGTGTAAGGCGACACCACAGGATCGCGATTCAAGTCGTAGAATTTGCGGCCCGTTACCGGACATACCCGCTTAGTGCCGAGTTCAGGCTTCGCCACGGCAAGACCCTTCGGTGCTGCGAAAGAGGGAGTGGTCATTGACGAATGCCCAAGGCGCTGTCAAGGCACAATCAACCGCCGGACCTTGGTAGCCGCCCTCGCGCCGTGATAGAGGCGTCCGGGAATTCGCCCCTTCACCGCATCCCAAGGACGGCCATGTCGCGCGCGCTCACGCCCTCCCCCTCCTCCCACGGCTCCGGCACGCCCCACCCCGCCACGGGCCTGCCCTCCGGCAGCCTCGCCGGCCGTGTCCGCGTGCCGGGGGACAAGTCCGTCTCCCACCGCTCCCTCATCCTCGGCGCGCTCTCGCTCGGCGAGACGCAGATTACCGGGCTGCTGGAAGGCGAGGACGTGCTGAACACGGCAAAGGCGTGCGCCCAGCTCGGCGCCACCGTCGAGCGAATCGGCGAGGGGCACTGGCGCGTGGAGGGGGTTGGCGTCGGCGGCTTCCGGGCGCCGGACGAGATGCTGGACTTCGGCAATTCGGGAACCGGCGTGCGCCTCATGATGGGCGCGGTGGCCGGCACCCCCATCACCGCGACCTTCGACGGCGATGCCAGCCTGCGCAAGCGGCCCATGCGCCGGGTGCTGGACCCGCTCACCGCCATGGGGGTGGAGGTGGTCTCCGCCGCCGAGGGCGGGCGTCTGCCGCTGCGGCTCCGCGGGCTCGCGGAGCTGTCAGCCTTCACCTATGAAACCCCGGTGCCCTCCGCGCAGGTGAAGTCGGCCGTGCTGCTGGCGGGCCTTGCCGCGGCGGGCGAGACGGTGGTGCGCGAGCGCGAGGCCACGCGCGACCACACCGAGCGGATGCTCACCCATTTCGGGGCGCAGGTTCAGGTGGAGCCGTTCGGCCCCCACGGCCGCATCATCACGCTGAAGGGCCGCCCCACCCTCACCGGCGCGCCGGTGGTGGTGCCCTCCGATCCCTCCTCCGCCGCCTTCCCTCTGGTGGCGGCCCTGCTGGTACCCGGCTCGGATGTGGTCATCACCGACATGATGATGAATCCGCTGCGAATCGGGCTCGTCACCACGCTGCTGGACATGGGTGCCGACATCACCATCCTCGCCGAGCGCACCGAGGGCGGCGAGGCGGTGGCGGACCTGCGCGTGCGCCATTCGCGCCTCAAGGGCGTGGAAGTGCCGCCCGAGCGAGCGCCGGCCATGATCGACGAATATCCCATCCTCGCGGTGGCCGCCGCCTTCGCGGAGGGGCGCACCACCATGCGCGGCCTCTCCGAACTGCGGGTGAAGGAAAGCGACCGGCTCGCGGCGGTGGCGGACGGGCTCGGCGTCTGCGGCGTGGTGCTCGAGGTGCAGGGCGACGATCTGGTGGTGGAGGGCGCGGCGCAGGTGCGCGGCGGTGGCCCCGTGGCGACCCATATGGATCATCGCATCGCCATGGCCTTCCTCGTCATGGGCCTTGCCTCCAGCGAGGGTGTCGCCATCGACGACACCACCTTCATCGCCACCTCCTTCCCCACCTTCATGCCCATGATGCGCGGGCTCGGCGCGCAGATCGCCTGATGGCCGCCCCCATCGTCATCGCCATCGACGGCCCGGCCGCCTCCGGCAAGGGCACCCTCGCGCGGCGCATTGCGGAAGCCTACGGGCTGCCGCATCTGGACACCGGGCTGCTCTATCGCGCCGTGGGCGCCCGCTGCCTCGCCGACGGGGTACTGGAGAACGAGGCCGCCAGCATCGCCGCCGCCCGCATGCTCGATCTCTCGACGCTCGATGCGGACAGCCTGCGGGGGGCGGAGACGGGTGCCGCCGCCTCGGTGGTCGCGGCCCGCCCCGGCGTGCGCGCGGCGCTGCTGGATCTCCAGCGCAGCTTCGCCGCCCAGCCCGGCGGCGCGGTGCTGGACGGGCGCGACATCGGCACCGTCATCTGCCCGGACGCAGCGGCCAAGCTGTTCGTCACGGCGAGCGCCGAGGAACGGGCGGTGCGGCGGTTCCGGGAATTGTCCGCGCGGGGAGCCCCCCAGTCGCTGGCGGAGGTGCTGGCGGACATCAAGGCGCGCGACGCGCGCGATTCCGGCCGCTCCGCCGCGCCGCTGGTGCAGGCGGAGGATGCGGTGCTGCTCGACACCACCGACCTTGGCATCGAAGCCGCGACCGAGGCCGCGCTGGCGATCATCCGCAGCCGTCTTGGCGCGCGCTAAAAGGCGAAGCCCGGTGGACAAAGGCCCGGGGTTTTGATATTAGGGCGCTCCTTCCGGCAGGGATAACCTTCGGTGCGCGAGCACACGGCCTTGCCTGGAAACGTCATTCCAAGTGCGAAGTTCGATCGGCGCAACAGCTCGAAGAGGCAACACGTGCAAGTTCTCGTCCGCGACAACAATGTTGATCAGGCCCTCAAGGCGCTCAAGAAGAAGATGCAGCGCGAGGGGATCTTCCGCGAGATGAAGCTGCGTGGGCACTACGAGAAGCCGTCCGAGAAGCGCGCCCGCGAGGAGGCCGAGGCCGTCCGTCGCGCTCGCAAGCTGGCCCGCAAGCGCGCCCAGCGCGAGGGTCTGCTGCCCGTCAAGGGCCGCGCGCGCTAAGCCGCGCGGGCTGAGCCAGCCGGCGCCAGCCCACCCGAACGTCTTCGCCTGAGTTCACGATCCGCGTGGCGCCTTGCGCCGCGCGGATTTTGTGCGTCCGCCGTCGCGGCGCCGCCCAACATTTGCTCTCCCCGGCCCGAACCAAAGCCGCATTTGTGCGTTGCACTTGAAGGACGCGCGAAGAGAATCGCCTTGCGGTTCAACTTGCGCGGCGTCCCCTCTCCCCGCCGTCCCGCCTTGAGCGTGACGGCTACATGAAATCGTTAGCCGTTTCCTGTAGACCGGACGGTGGCGGTGCGGGAGCGGCCGGGAATGCGAGTGGAGGGATGCAGATGGTGGCGCGGGTGATTTCGGTCGAACCCTTTGACATTGTCGTGTTCGGGGCGACCGGCGACCTCGCCAAGCGCAAGCTCATTCCCGCCCTCTATGAACGCTGCCTCGCCGGCCAGATGCCGGCGGAATGCCGGGTGATCGCGGTCTCCCGCCGGCCCATGAGCGCCGAGGATTTCCGCGCCATCGCCCGCACGGCGGTGGAGGAAAGCACCTCGAAGCCCGATCCCGAGACCCTCTCCCGCTTTCTCGATCTCTGCCAGTATGTGGCGGTGGACGCTGTCTCCGACGAGGGCTGGAGCGACCTCTGCGCCCGCCTTCAGGCGGGCGAGGACCGGGTGCGCGTGTTCTATCTCGCGGTCGGCCCGGACCTGTTCGATGACATTTGCGGCCGCATCGGCAGCCACAATCTGGTGACGCCCAAGACCCGCGTGGTGGTGGAAAAGCCGGTGGGCAAGAATCTCGCCTCCGCCAAGGCCGTGAACGCGGCGGTGGGCAAGGTGTTTCCCGAAGAGGCCGTGTTCCGCATCGACCATTATCTGGGCAAGGAGACGGTGCAGAACCTGATGGCGCTGCGCTTCGCCAATGCGCTGTTCGAGCCCATCTGGAACCAGGGCCATGTGGACCATGTGCAGATCACCGTCGCCGAAAGCCTCGGGGTCGCGGGCCGCGCGGGCTATTACGACACCGCCGGCGCGCTGCGCGACATGGTGCAGAACCACATGCTCCAGCTCCTGTGCCTCGTCGCCATGGAGCCGCCGGTGTCCATGGACGCCGATTCGGTGCGCGACGAGAAGCTGAAGGTGCTCAAAGCCCTTGAACCCATCGACGAGCGCAACGCCCAGCACCTGACCGTGCGCGGCCAGTATCGCGCGGGCGCTTCCGCCGGCGGCGCGGTGCCGGGTTATCAGGAGGAACTGGGCGCGGGCGAGCCGAGCGAGACCGAGACCTTCGTCGCCATCAAGGCGCAGATCGGCAACTGGCGCTGGGCGGGCGTGCCGTTCTATCTGCGCACCGGCAAGCGGCTGGCGAGCCGGGTGTCGGAGATCGTGGTCGCCTTCAAGCCGATTCCCCATTCCGTGTTCGATGCCAGCGCCGGCCAGATCATCGCCAACCATCTCGTCATCCGCCTTCAGCCGGACGAGGGCGTGAAGCTGTGGCTGATGATCAAGGACCCCGGCCCCGGCGGCATGCGCCTCCAGCATGTGCCGCTGGACATGAGCTTTGCCGAAGCGTTCGGGGTGCGGAACGTGGATGCCTATGAGCGCCTCATCATGGATGTGGTGCGGGGCAACCAGACCCTGTTCATGCGCCGCGACGAGGTGGAGGCCGCCTGGACCTGGATCGATCCGATTCTCGAAGCCTGGCGCACCTCGCGCGAAACGCCCCGGCCCTATACGGCCGGCACCTGGGGGCCGTCCGCCGCCATCGCGCTGATCGAGCGGGATGGACGCACCTGGATGGATGACGCGTGACCGGCGCGGTCGCCCTCTCGGCCTTTCCCGATTCCGACGCGCTGGCGCGCGCGCTCGCCGCCCACGTGGCGGAGGCGCTGCGCGCCCGCTGCGCCCGCGACGGCCTCGCCTCGCTCGCGGTGTCG
Source organism: Rhizobiales bacterium 12-68-15 (assembly GCA_002279855.1). Lineage (GTDB taxonomy): Bacteria > Pseudomonadota > Alphaproteobacteria > Rhizobiales > Xanthobacteraceae > Aquabacter. Next base: position 1,254 of record NCCY01000096.1, on the reverse strand, counting down.
GGCGGGCGCACGCCGACGCGATTCTTCGAGATGCTGTCCGGCGCTCCCCTGCCCTGGGACCGGATCACCGTGACGCTGGTGGACGAGCGCTGGGTGCCGGAAACCTCGCCCCGCTCCAACGGGGCGCTGGTGCGCCGCCACCTGATGCAGGGCCCCGCCGCCGCCGCCCATTTCGTCCCACTCCATACCGGGGCGGACACGCCGGAAGCGGGACTTGCGGACCTCCTGCAGACGATGCGCCGGCTTCCGCTGCCCCTCGCCTGCGTGGTGCTGGGCATGGGGGATGACGGCCACACCGCCTCCTTCTTCCCCCATGGCGCGGGGTTGGACGACGCCATCCGCCCGGACACGACCGCGCTGCTCGTGCCGGTGCGCGCGGAGGCGGCGGGCGAGCCGCGCATCACCTTCACCCTCCCTGCGATTCTCGCGGCGGATCGCGTGTTCCTCCACATCGAAGGCGCGGGCAAGCGCGCGGTCCTGGCCGGCGCCCTCGCGGAGGGCCCGGTGGAGGACATGCCGATCCGCGCCGTGCTGCGGGCGCTGCCGCACGCGCTTGATGTCATGTGGTGCCCCTGAACGGAGACCGGACAAATGACCGACCGCACCCGGCTGCCTGACCTCTGGCGCGCCCTGTCCATCGCGCGGGCCGAGAGCGCGGGCGTGCGCATTGCCGACCTGTTCGCGGATGCCGAACGCTTCGACCGCTTTTCCGCCCGCTGCGGCGACCTGCTGCTGGATTTTTCCAAGACCGCGCTGACCGACGAGACGCTGCCCCTCCTGTTCGACCTTGCGGCGGCGGCGGGCGTCACCGAACGGCGCGACCGGATGTTCGCAGGGGCGCGGATCAACGGCACCGAAAAGCGCGCCGTCCTGCATGTGGCCCTGCGCGACAGCGGCGGCGATCCGCTGGAGGTGGACGGCGCGGACGTGAAGCCCGCCGTGGCGGAGACCCTCGCGCGGCTCGGCACCTTCGCGGATGCGGTCCGCTCCGGGGCCATCGCCGGCTATCAGGGCCATGCCTTCACCGACGTGGTGAATATCGGCATCGGCGGGTCCGATCTCGGGCCGGCCATGGCTACGCTGGCGCTCGCGCCCTATCATGACGGGCCGCGCCTGCACTTCGTCTCCAATGTGGACGGCGCGCATCTGGCCGATGTGCTGAAGCCGCTGCGCCCGGCCACCACCCTCTTCATCATCGCCTCCAAGACCTTCACCACGGTCGAGACCATGACCAATGCCCGCACGGCGCGGTCC
>NCCY01000095.1:9612-11381 GCA_002279855.1 Rhizobiales bacterium 12-68-15 | reverse complement strand
CATGTATGCGGACGGCGATGGCGTGAAGCGGGACGACATCAAGGCGTTCGAATATTTCAGCCGCGTCGCCAACAGCCATGCGGACGACTATCCCGGCACACCGCAGGCCCGGTTCGTGGCCAGCGCTTTCGTGGCCCTCGGCGGCTATTATCTCGTCGGCATTCCCAATTCCAACGTCCGGCGCGACCCGACACGGGCGCGGGACATGTATGCCTATGCCGCGTCCTATTTCGGCGATCCTGAAGCGCAATATCGTCTCGCCAGACTCTATCTGGACGGTGCGGGCGCGCAGCGGGACGCCCGTCAGGCGGCGCGCTGGCTGTTCCTCTCCGCGCAGAAGGGGCAGTATCAGGCGCAGGCCATGCTCGGCAGCATGCTGTTCCGGGGCGACGAGGGCATCGGCAAGCAGCCCGCGCGCGGGCTGATGTGGCTGACTCTGGCCCGCGACAGCGCTGCCGGCCCCGGCGACAAATGGGTGGTCGATCTCTACGAGGACGCCTTTCAGGATGCGACGCCCGACGAGCGCGCCGCCGCTCTCCAGTACCTGGAACAGTGGCTGAAGACGTCCCAGCGCTGACCGCCCCGCAGGCCGCTTCGCCGGTTCAGGCGGATGCCCGCCATTCCCCCAGCAGCATGTCCAGAAACTGCTGGGCCGCGGGCGCAAGACTTCCCGTACGCCGCCTGACGATCCCGATGGTGCGCGACACGTCCGGCTCCCGGATCGGCATGGTCACGATGAGGGGATGGTCGCCCTGCGGGGTTGCAAGGCGTGGCAGGACGGATACGCCGAGCCCGGCCTCCACAAGCCCCAGCGACGTGGTGAGGTGCGTGACCTCATAGCTCCAGCTCAACTGCACCTTGGACTTGACCAGAGCGGCATCCAGAAGGGTGCGGTTGCCGCTGGCGCGGCTGACGGTGATGAGGGCATGGCCGGCCAGATCGCCCCACCCGATGCTGCCGCGTTCCGCCAGCGGATGATCCCGGCGGCACGCCAGCACGAACGGATCTTCCAGCAGGGGCTCGAACAGCAGGTCCGGGTCCGAGCCGCCCATCAGGTTGATGCCGAATTCGACCTCGCCCCGCGAGACGCAGGCCAGCCCCTCATTGGCCGGCACGTCGAGGATGCGGAAGCGGATGTTGGGATAGTCCGCATTGAAGCGGGCGATGACGGTGGGCAGGAAGTAGAAGGTCGCGGTGGGAATGCATGCGAGGGAGATCTGCCCCACCCGCCGCCGCCCGACCTCGCGCATGGCGAACAGCGAGGTGTCGAACTCCTCCAGCATCCGGCGCACCAGCGGCAGCAATTCACGCCCCACCGGCGTCAGCGCCACGCGGCGGGTGGTGCGTTCCAGCAGCGCCGCGCCGATGGTCGCCTCAAGTCCCTGAATGCGCCGGCTGAGGGCGGACTGGGAGAGGTTCAGCGCTTCCGCCGCCCGGTGAAACCCGCCGAGGTCCACCACCGCGACAAAAGCCCGGAGATCAAGGGCTTCATAATTGATGTTCATGGCGCATCATTCATCGTGATAAATGCATTTCACATGAAAAAGAGCTTGAGACAAGGTGGGGGCACAGCAAACCTGCGGTGTCCACGTGCAACAGATCTCGCTCTCCCATCCGGCCCGGTTCGCAAAGGTGCCCTGCGTGCTCATGCGGGGTGGGACGTCGCGCGGTCCGTTCTTCCTTGAGGACGACCTTCCGCGTGAGCGGGGGGAACTGTCCCGTGTGTTGGTTGCCGCCATGGGCTCGCCCAATGCCCTGCAGGTGGACGG
>NCCY01000095.1:0-9581 GCA_002279855.1 Rhizobiales bacterium 12-68-15 | reverse complement strand
GCGCGGGATGGCGAGACCACCGTGCGCATCTTCAACCGCAACACCTCGGTTCTGGTGGAATCCGTGGTGCAGACCCCCGGCGGGGTGGTGGATTATGGCGGCACGACTGCAATCGACGGCGTTGCCGGCACCGCCGCACCCATTCGCCTCGTCTTCCGGGATGCCTTCGGCTCCAAGACGGGCGCGCTCCTCCCCACGGGCCGGAGCCGCGATGAGATTGACGGCATTCCGGTGTCGCTCGTGGATTATGCGGTACCGATGGTCCACATCGCTGCCGCATCGCTGGGGCTGAGCGGCATCGAGACCCCCGATGAACTGGAGGCGAACGGCCCGCTTCTGGCGCGGCTTGAGGCCATCCGCATCGAGGCGGGGCGCCGCATGGGGCTTGGCGACGTGTCCGGTCTGGTGGTCCCGAAGCTCGCGCTTCTCTCCGCCCCTCGACAGGGCGGGGCGCTCACGTCACGCTATTTCGCCAATTCCCGGCGCTGTCATCGCGGGCATGCCGTCACCGGCGCCCTGTGCATCGCCGCCGCCAGCCTGCTGCCGGACGCCATCGCCGCGGGCTGCATCACGCCGGATGCCGCGCATCCGGACCGCTTCGTTCTCGAACATCCGGGGGGCCGCACGCAAGTCGGGCTTGAGCGCGCCGCAGACGGTAGCCTCGCCGGAGCCAGCCTCGTTCGGACCGCCCGCAGGCTGTTCGAGGGATACGTCTTCATCCCGGCCTTGAATCTCGCTGCCTAACAAGAAAATCAGGAGAAAACGCCCATGATCCTCAGCCGTCGCACATTCTGTGCAGGACTACTCGCCACCGCCGCCGTGCCCGGTACCGCGCGGGCGGCCGATACGCCCTATGGCGGCACGGACGGCATCGCCCGCATTGTCGCGCAGGGCGTTTCCGAGCGGCTGGGGCAAGCGCTGGTGGTGGACAATAACGGCGCGGCGGGCGGCAATGTCGCCACCCAGCAGGTCGCCAATGCTGAGCCGGACGGCTACACCATCCTCATGGCCAACCAGGGGCCGATGGTGGTCAATCCGCATCTGTTCCGGAACGTGAAGATCGACCCGCTCAAGGCGTTCGCGCCGATCACGCTGATCACCGCCGCCCCGCTTCTGGTGGTGGTGCCCAAGGCCTCGCCGTTCAAGACCATCCAGGATCTGATCGCCTTTGCTGCGAAAAATCCGGACAAGCTGACCTATTGCTCTGCCGGTAACGGCTCGGCCAGCCATCTGGCAGGCGTGCTCCTGTTGCAGGTGACCGGGGTCCAGGCGGTGCATGTGCCCTATAAGGGGGCGGGGCCTGCGCTGAACGACCTGCTCGGCGCCCGCATGGACTTCATGGTCACCACCGTTCCCTCGGTGCTGGGCCTTGCCCAGCGCGGCGACGTGCGGATGCTGGCGGTGACATCCAGGGACCGGATCAAGAAGTTTGCGGATGTGCCGACCGTGGCCGAGAGCGGGTGGCCGGCCTATGAAGCGTCCGCCTGGTACGGCTTTGCGGCACCCAAGGGGACGCCGCAGCCGATCATCGACAAGCTGCGCATCGCGACGGTGGAGACCATCAATACCGGCGTGGTGCGCGAGCGGCTGGAGAGCGAAGGTGCCCTGCCCATCGGGGATACGCCCGACCAGTTCATGGCGATGATGAAGGCGGAATCCGCCCGCTGGGCGCAGGTCATCAAAGTCGCGAACATCGCCATCGACTGACGGGGGCGGCTCCCCTCTCAGGCCGCGATGGAGAGATCGACCCAGACCGGCACGTGGTCGGACGGCTTTTCCCAGCCGCGCACATGCTTGTCCACGCCGGCCGCGATCAGGCGGTCGGCGGCCTGGGGCGAGAGCAGCAGGTGATCGATGCGGATGCCGAGATCCCGCTGCCACGCGCCGGCCTGATAGTCCCAGAAGCTGTAGACCTTGGCCGAATCCGTCGTGGCGCGGACGGCATCGGTCAGTCCCAGATGGATCAGGTCGCGGAAGGCGGTGCGGGTGGGCGGCAGGAACAGCGCGTCATGCACCCATGCGGCGGGGTCCGCAGCGTCGTCCGTGGTCGGAATCACGTTGAAGTCGCCGGCAAGAATGAAGGCTTCCTCATTCTGCAGGCGGTTCGCCGCAAGGGCGTGCAGGCGGCGCATGAAGCCGAGCTTGTAGGGATATTTCTCGGTTTCGGGCGGGTTGCCGTTGGGCAGATAGAGGCAACAGACGCGCACCGCCATGCCCTTCGCCGAGACCACCGCCTCGATGAAGCGGGACTGCACGTCGCCCTCATCACCCGGCAGGCCGCGCGTCACATCCTCAAGCGGCAGCTTCGAGAGCAAGGCGACGCCGTTGAAGCCCTTCTGGCCGTGGACCTCCACATTATAGCCGATGGCCTCGAACGCCTCGCGCGGGAAGGCCTCGTCCTGGCACTTGATCTCCTGAAGGCACACCACGTCGGGCTCGGCCTCCTTCAGCCAGCGGACCGCATGGTCGAGGCGCTGGCGGATGGAGTTCACGTTCCAGGTGGCGATGCGCATGGGGGCTCTCCGTTGGCGGCCGCAGGATAAGGCGCAGCCCGCGCGGTGCAAGGGAGCAAAATCTTGCCCGGCCGGGAAAAGAATGGCATTTCAACCCGCCGCCAACGGATGCCCCGCCGGAATGACCTTCGCCTCTATCGAGTTTCTATTCTATTTTCTGCCGCTTTTCATTTTGCTGTATTTTACAGCGAAGACGATAAGGTTGCGCAATTTCATCTTTGTTGTATTTTCTCTGATCTTTTATTCGGGCGGATATACACCGCACCTGTTCCTGCTGCTGTTTTCCATCTTCGTGAATTACCGCGTCGCACTGCTTCTGGATGACAAGCAGGGACCCGAGCGGCGCAAGGTTCTCGTCTATGGCGTTGCCTTTAACGTGCTGCTCCTGGCCGGGTTTAAATATACCGGCTTCATCCTGCAGAATCTCGATATCCTGCTGGAGCCGTTCGATGTGGTCATCCCCGTTCCGAGCATCGGGCTACCGCTCGGGATCTCCTTCTATTCCTTTCACGCCATCTCCTACATTGCGGACATCTACAAGGGCCGGGTGCGCGCCAACCGGGACCCGCTCCAGTTCATTCTCTACATGACCATGTTCCCGCAGCTCGTGGCGGGGCCGATCGTGCGTTATTCCACCGTAGCGCGGCAGTTGGGGGCGCGGCGCACCACCTGGGGGCGGTTCTCGGCGGGCGCCCGCATTTTCGCCATCGGCCTTGCGTGGAAGGTGCTGATCGCGGACGAGGTGGCCCCCCTCGTCATGTCCATCTTCGACGGCACCACCAGTCCGACCCTGCTGGAGGCGTGGCTCGGGGTCTATGCCTACGCCATCCAGATCTATTTCGACTTCGGCGGCTATTCCGCCATGGCAGTGGGGCTGGGCGTGATGGTGGGCTTCACCCTGCCGCGCAACTTCCGCATTCCCTACGCCGCCCTCAGCCTCACGGACTTCTGGCGCCGCTGGCACATGAGCCTGTCCTCGTGGCTGCGCGACTATGTCTATATCCCGCTCGGTGGCAACCGGCTGGGAGAGGCGCGGACCTATGCCAATCTGTGGTCCGTTTTCCTGCTCTGCGGCCTCTGGCACGGGGCGAGCTGGAATTTCGTCATCTGGGGCGCCCATCACGGTGCGTTTCTGGTCATCGAACGGGCCGGGCTCAAGCGCTGGCTGGATCGGGCGCCCCGCGCCGTGGCCCATCTCTACACCGTGGTCGTGGTGCTGCTGGGCTGGGTCTGGTTCCGCGCCGAAACCTTCGACGGCGCGCTGGACCTGTTTGCCGGCCTGTTCGGACTGAACGGCATCGGCGGTCTCAGCTTCCCGCTCGCTTTCGGGCTCTATCCGCTGTCGGTCGCAGCCCTGGTGGCGGGCGGGCTCATCGGCTTCTGGAAATGGCCACGCCTGCGCCTGTCCGCCCGCTGGCGGCCTGTGGTGGCGGCGGGGGACTATGTGATGGTGGCGGCCGTTCTGCTGCTGAGCATCATCTGGATCGGCGGAGGACCTGCGGCGCCCTTCCTGTATTATCGGTTCTGAGCCATGACGACTCCTGCGCCGCTCCCCCTTCTCCAGCGCCACCGCCGCTTCATGGGCGGTCTGGTGGTCGGCCTCATCGGCCTGCTGCTGCTGAGCAACCTCGTCCCCGATCCCGCCGGCCGCTATATCTGGCGGGGCGGCGACAAGTTGCCCGGCGCCCCATGGTATCAGCAGTGGCACGGCAGGCTGCAGCGCCTCGGCTTCTATCTTCAGGATAATTTCGGCTTCCGCGCCACGCTGCCGCTGGTGCGCCTTGCCATCCGGGACGGGCTCGAATCGCCGGAGAACGGCTTTATCTATGTGGGGCGGAACGGACAGCTGTTCTTTGCCGGCCAGAACGGGCCGTGGCAGTCGGCAGGCACCTTGAACCGCAAGGAGGCGGTGGAGCGCTTCGCCGCCCTCATGATGGCGATGCAGCGCGAACTCGGCCCTGCCGGCACCGAGGTGGTGGTGGCGCTGCCGCCCAATGCCCAGTCGGTGGATATCGACCAGCTTCCCAGATGGCAGGACGGCTATGCGCCGAAGCACACCGAATATTCCCTGCTGATGGATGAGTTGAAGACCCGTGGCGTCAAGGCGGTGGATCTGCGGGCGATCCTGCGCGCCTCACCGGACGTGCGGCACTATCTGCCCAACGACACCCACTGGACCTACCGCTCCTCCGTCCTCGCGTTCAATGCGGTGATGCGGACGGCGGGACACCCGGACTGGCAGGTGAAGGAGGATAAGGTTCTGGGGCCGATGGGCCCGTTCTTCCTCGGCGACCTCTCCCGCTCGCTGCGCCGCACGCCGCCGCTGCCGGACGAGAACCAGACCATCACCCTCAAGCCGCTGGGCGAGCCGCTGCCCTTCGTGTTCGAGGGGCGGCACGAGTTCAAGGCATTCAACGGCTTCGCGGTGCGCTATGCGCCGACCGGGCCGCGCGTGCTCATCATCGGCGATTCCTACACGCTGAACGTCTGGCCCCGCCTGTTCGCGGATACGCCGGTCGCGGAAGTCGGGTGGATGCACATGAGCAAGACCACCTATGGCAGCTGCGACTTCAATTTCGCGGACGTGAAGCGGTTCAAGCCGGACCTTCTGATTGTCGCGCGCGGCGAGCGCCTGTTCCCGTGCCTGAACGGCGCGTGGCCGGACTATCTGGCATCGCCGGACTGACCGGCGATCGCCCGAACCGCAGAAGGATCAAAGCGCGAAGCTTGTCCCGCAGCCGCAGGAGGCGGTGGCGTGGGGATTGTCGATCTTGAAGGCTGCGCCGATCAGGTCGTCAACGAAATCGATGCGCGAGCCGGTCAGGTAATCCAGCGACACCCGGTCGACCACCACCACGGCATTTCCGGATTCGATCACCAGATCGTCGGGGTCCCGTTCCTGCGTCACGTCGAACTTGTACTGGAAGCCGGAGCAGCCGCCGCCTTCCACGCTCACGCGCAGCACACTCGCCGGCGGTTCGCCGGACAGGATCTCGCCGATGCGGCGGGCGGCGGAGGGCGTGACGATGAGGGGTGTTTCGGTAACGGTGTCCACGGCGGGCATCCCGGAAATCGGCGGTTGATCCTGAGCGTGCATATTAGTTAAGTGCGCTCGCGGTGAAGTTAAAGAGGCGAGGCGAGGGATGGCGGTTGCCGGCGGGCGGGCACGTGTGGCCTGGGCAAGCGATCCCTTCCAGACGCGGGGGCGGCTTTTTGCGGAGCCGGACGATTCCCGGAACCCGTTCCGTCGGGATTGCGACCGCATCATCCATTCCACGGCCTTCCGCCGCCTGAAGCACAAGACGCAGGTTTTCGTCTTCCACGAGGGCGATCATTTCCGCACCCGCCTCACCCATACACTGGAAGTGGCACAGGTGGCGCGCTCCATCGCCCGCGCGCTGGGGCTCGACGAGGATCTGGCCGAGGCGCTGGCTCTGGCCCACGATCTCGGCCACCCGCCCTTCGCCCATGCCGGCGAGCGGGCGCTCAATGCCTGCATGTCCGATCAGGGCGGCTTTGACCATAATGCCCAGTCTCTGCGCGTGGTGACGCGGCTGGAGCGGCGCTATGCGGCCTTTGACGGGCTCAACCTCACCTGGGAGGCGCTGGAGGGCATCGCGAAGCACAATGGCCCGCTGACCGACCCGGCGGGGCAGGGGATCGGGCGCTATGCGGGCGGCCTGCCCCATGCGGTGATGGTGCATTCCGCCGCGCAGGACCTGGAACTGCACCAGCATGCCGGCCCGGAGGCCCAGGTGGCCGCCATCTCCGATGATATCGCCTATGACGTGCACGATCTCGATGATGGCCTGCGTGCCGGCTTCTTCACGCTGGAGGACATTGCCGGCCTGCCGCTGGTGGGCGAGGCCGCCGCCGAGGTGAAGGCCCGCTATCCCGAGCTTGAGCGCAACCGCATCGGCGCGGAAGTGATGCGGCGGGTCATCACCCGCCTGATCGAGGATGTGGTGCGCGAGAGCGATGCCCGCGCCCGTGAGGCGGATGTCTCATCATCAGCCGAGGTGCGGGCTCTCGGAAGGCCCGTCATCGGCTTCTCGCCGGCCATGCAGGAGGCGGAGGCGGCCATCAAGCACTTCCTGTTCACCCGCATGTATCGCCACGAGCGGGTGGAGCGGGTGATGCAGGAGGCCATGGGCGTGCTGCGCGACCTGTTTGGCCACTTCCTTGCCAACCCCGCGGACATGCCGACGGGATGGAACGAGGGGCTCCATCCCTCGGACGCCCCCCGGCTGGCGCGGCGGGTGGCGGACTATGTGGCGGGCATGACGGACCGCTACGCGCTGGACCAGCACGCCCGTTTCTTTGACTTGACGCCGGAATTGCGTTAGGCGCCGCAATCCTCGGGCGGTGTGCCCGCCTCAATTCGAGATGCGTCCATGAACGTCTACGCGATCTTCGCCGATCACGTGCGCGCCGCTGTTGCGGCCCTCGCTGCCGAAGGGCTCGTGCCGGAAGGGCTCGACCTTGCCCACATCGTGGTGGAGCCGCCCCGCGACGCTGCGAACGGCGACCTTGCCACCAATGCCGCCATGGTTCTGGCCAAGGAAGCGAAGATGAAGCCCCGCGACCTCGCGGAGCGGATCGCGGCGCATCTTTCGGCCGTCGATGACGTGAAGGCGGTTGAGGTGGCGGGCCCCGGCTTCATCAACATCACGCTCCACGGCGCCATCTGGCCGCGCGTTCTGGCGGACGTGCTGCGGCACGGCCGGGGCTTCGGCGCCTCGGCCGTGGGCGGCGGGGTTCCGGTGAATGTGGAATATGTCTCCGCCAACCCCACCGGGCCGATGCATGTGGGCCATTGCCGGGGCGCCGTGTTCGGTGACGCCATGGCCAATCTGCTCGCCTTCGCCGGCTACAAGGTGACGCGCGAATACTACATCAACGATGCGGGCGCTCAGGTGGACGTGCTCGCCCGGTCCGCCTTCCTGCGCTATCGCGAGGCGCTGGGCGAGGAGATCGGCGCCATTCCGGACGGGCTCTATCCGGGGGACTATCTCGTCCCGGTCGGGGAAGCCCTCGTGAAGGCGCACGGTCCGACGCTGACGGCGCTGCCCGAGGCGCAATGGCTGCCGGTGGTGCGCGAGACCGCCATCGCCACCATGCTGGACATGATCCGCACCGATCTTGCCGCGCTCGGCATCACGTTCGATGTGTTCTTCTCCGAGCGCTCGCTCCAGCAGGGTGTGGACCGCGTGGCCGCCACCATCGCGACGCTGCGCGAGAGCGGAGAGGTCTATCAGGGCCGGCTGACCCCGCCCAAGGGCGCGCCCCTGGAAGACTGGGAAGACCGCGAGCAGACCCTGTTCCGCTCGACCGACTTTGGCGACGATGTGGACCGCCCGCTCATCAAGTCCGATGGCAGCTACACCTATTTCGCCAGCGACATCGCCTATCACAAGGACAAGTTCGATCGCGGCTTCACCCGCATGATCGACGTTTGGGGCGCGGACCATGGCGGCTATGTGAAGCGCATGCAGGCGGCCGTGAAGGCCGTGAGCGGCGGCAAGGCCAGCCTCGACATCGAGCTGTGCCAGCTCGTGCGCCTCACCCGCAATGGCGAGCCGGTCCGCATGTCCAAGCGCGCGGGCTCGTTCGTGACCCTGCGCGAGGTGGTGGACGAAGTGGGGCGCGATGCGGTGCGCTTCATGATGCTGTTCCGCAAGAATGATGCGCCGCTGGACTTCGACCTCGGCAAGGTCATCGAGCAGTCCCGCGAGAACCCGGTCTTCTACGTGCAATATGCGCATGCACGCGCCTGCTCCATCCTGCGCAACGCCCGCGAGGCGTTTGCCGATCTGCCGGTGGCGGCGTCCGATTTCGCGACCGCAGATCTTGCCCGGCTGGATGACGAAGGGGAGACGGGCCTGCTGATGCGTCTTGCCGGGTGGCCGCGTCTCGTCGAGCAGGCGGCGGTGGCACGCGAGCCCCACAGGGTGGCGTTTTTCTTGTATGATCTGGCAAGCGAGTTCCACGGCCAGTGGAACAGGGGTAAGGATTTGCCACATTTACGCTTCATTATCGAGAATGATCCAGAATTGAGCTTGGCTCGTCTGGCCTTGGTTCACGGCGTCGCCACGGTCCTCGCCTCGGGCCTGACCCTGTTGGGGGTGGAGGCGGTTGAAGAATTGAAGTGACCGGCGCGCAGGTGCGCGCGGCTTCGTCCCGACGAGGCCGCGCTCTTCTCGCATGCGGGCCGGCGATCCAGTTCGTACTCATACGGTTTTGAGGAACTATGGGCGACGACAGCAATTTCCGCTACCGGCGCGAGGATGGGCCGCAGGGGCAGGCTCCCGCATCCGGGGCGTCGCAGAACGGCCAGTCGGCGGAGGATGCCCTCGCCGAACTCGCCCGCCTGATCGGGGAGGAAGACCCGTTCGCGGATTTCGCCCATATGTCCAGCGAGCCCGCCGCGCCTGTCATGCCGACGCCGCGTCCCGCACCCCAGCGCCCGCAATTCGCGGCGCCGCCGGTGGAGCGGCGCTTCGACAACTGGCAGCCCGGACGGCGGGGCGGCGAGACCGCCCCCGATCCGCGTGAGGCGACCGTCTCGCGAGCCCGTGCAACGCCGACAGATCCCGCCGGCTTCCGCGAGCCCACCGCGTTCCGCGAGCCGACCACCCGCACCCAGCCCGGCGCCGGCCTGCCGCCGGCCCGCGAAGCCACCACGTTTCGCCAGCCGCCGGTTCCCCGCGAGCCGCCAGTTCCCCGTGAATCGACCGCGTTCCGCGAACCCACGGCCTTCCGCGAGCCCCCGACCAGCTTCCGCGAGCCCACGGGATACGGATCGCTTGCACCCGAGACCACAGTCTCGCGTGCAGCCCCGCCGGCCGCTCCCCCCGCGCCGCCGCGTGACACCACCGGCTTTGGCCTGCGTGGTCGCGCACCGGAACCGCGTGGCTGGGATGCCCCCGCAGAGCCCACCCAGCAGACGCTGGCAGAACAGCGCTCCACGGTGCGCCTTGGCTATGGCTCTCTCGCCCGCAAGCCTGAGCCCCCGCCGGCCGAACCGGTCCGCACGGATGCGGACTACGAGGACGACTACGATCCGCG
>NCCY01000094.1 GCA_002279855.1 Rhizobiales bacterium 12-68-15 | reverse complement strand
CCGGTCGCCCGGCCCGCGCTGGTGGTGGGCATGGGGCTGTTCTTTCTCCAGCAATTGTCCGGCATCAACGCCGTCATCTATTTCGCGCCCACCGTGTTCGCCCATGCCGGCTTCGGCGACACCGGCGGGCAGCTTCTCGCCACGGTCGGCATCGGCGCGGTGAATGTGGTGATGACGCTGGTGGCCATGGCGCTGATCGACCGCATCGGCCGGCGCAAGCTGCTGTTCATTGGCTTCGCCGGCGCGGCCTTCAGCCTCGGCCTCATCGCGGTGGCCGCCGGTACGGGATCGGGCAATCTTCAGGTGCTCTCGCTGGTGGGGCTGGTGCTCTACATCGCCTCCTTCGCGGTGGCGCTCGGGCCGCTGCCGTGGGTGATGATGTCGGAAATCTTCCCCCTGCACCTGCGCGGCCCCGGCATGGGTGCGGCTTCGCTGACCAACTGGGCGTTCAACTTCCTGGTGGTGCTGACCTTCCCGGTGCTGCTGAACGGCCTCGGCCTTGCCGGCGTGTTCGCCATCTATGCGCTGGTCTGCGTGGCCGGTCTGGCCTTCACCTTCCGCTTCGTGCCCGAGACCTCCGGGCTGACGCTGGAGGAGATCGAGGCCCACCTGAAGGCGGGCAAGCCGTTCCGCCGGCTCGGCGAGGCGCGGGTTTAAGGGGGGGGCAGCCGGGCGAAACGCCCGGCGGCCGGTCTTTGACGGGGGTCTCGCCCGCAGCCGGGCGAGGCCGGGGTCAGAAGGTCATCTTGGTTCCGACATACACCGCGCGGCCGTTGCCCGGCTCGAACAGGGCCTGGTTCTGGCTGGCAGCGCCGGTCACGTTCACGCTGGCGATATAGGCCTGATTGAACAGGTTGCGCGCGTCCACATAGAAGGAGAAGCGCCCGTTCGGCGGCTCGTAGCCCATCTTGAAATTGAGCAGGGCATAGGGCGAGGTGTTCAGGGTGTTGGCGTCATCCACATAATAGGCGGTCGGCACCCATTCCACATTCGGCCCCGCATAGAAGCCGCTCGGGTGCTTGTAGAGCAGTTCCGCCCGCAGATAGTGGCGGGGAATGCCCGGAAGCTGGTTGTTGCCCCACACCGGATCATTGTCGAAATAGAAGTCGCTGTAGGTGTAGGCGAAGTTCAGCCACAGCCCGTCCTGCGGCTGGTTCGGCTGCTTCACCAGAAGGCCCTGGAAGAAATTCCAGTTGGCGCCGGCTTCCACCCCCTGATGGATGGTGCTGGAGAGGTTGACGACGGTGCAGCTCAGCCCCAGCAGCACGCCGGTGTCCTGGCACTGAAGCTCGTTGTCGATCCAGGAGCGATAGAGCGACACATCCCACGAGAAGGTGGGCGTCTGCCCGCGCGAGCCCATCTCCACGGTGGTCCCGGTCTGCGCCTTGAGATTCGCGATGTCGCCGACCGCGAAATTGGTCAGTTCCGAGAAGGTGGGCGCCTCGCCGGAGCGGGAGACGTTGCCATAGAGCTGGGCGCTCGGTGCCAGTTCCCACACGAAGCCGCCCTTGGGCAGGAACATCTGGTAGTCATTGCCGCCCGAGACCGTGCCGAGATAGGCTATGCGGCCGAGGCTGGCATTGACGAACTGCATGCCGGCCACCAGCGAGAATGCCGGCGTCAGGTACAGATTGTCTTCCGCATAGAGGTTCCAGTTGGTCGCCTCGTCGGTCGAGGCATAGACGAGCGCGCCGGAATTGCCGAAGACGCTGGTGTAGCGCTGCGCATCCACGGTTCCGGTGCCGTAATTCACGCCCACCACCAGCCGGTTGGCGAAGCCGCCGATGGTGCGCTCGTCCACCACGCGGCCGAAGGCGCCGTAATCCTCATAGCCATAGTCGAGCACCTGGAAGATGGGGTGCACCAGCGACTTGTTATTGTAATAGGCGCCCACCTCTAGCTTGGTCGTGTCAGCGAGGATGAAGGCCGTCTTGTTGGCGACGCGGATCGCCTGCACGTTGCGCTCGTAATCCAGCAGCACGTTGGTGGGGTTGGCGCTCTTGGGCGAATTGAGCGCCACGGTCTTGGAGACCGCACCGGGAATGTCCTGCTGGACGTCGGTGGCGTTGAAATAGAACCGGGTCTCGATCCGGTCATTCATCTGCCAGCCGAAATTGGCGCTGCCGCGCATGTTCGTGCCGGAGGAATGGTCGCGGAAGCCGCCCTGCGACAGGTAGGAGCCGGTGATGTAGCCGTCCAGCGCGCCGTTGGAGCCGCCGACATTGGCCTGCAGGCGGTAGAAATCGAAGCTGCCGGCATCCACCCGCACGCCGATGCCGGGCGTCGAGCGGCCGGTGGGGGTCACGAAATTGATTGCGCCGCCCAGCGTGTTGGCGCCGAACTGGAAGCCGTTCGAGCCCTTGAACACCTCCACATACTGGTAGGCGGTGGGGTCGATCTCCTGGAAGTCGCCGCCGCCATCGGTGAAGGAGAGCGGCACGCCGTCCTGGAACAGCAGGATGCCGCGCAGATGGGCGTTGCGCGAGATGCCGGAGCCGCGAATGGAGAGGCGGGTGTCCTCGCCCCATTTGGGCTGGGCGAACACGCCGGGCACGTAATCCAGCATGTCCTTGATGGTGGTGGCGGGGGTGCCGGCCCATTCGTCGGCGGTCACCAGCGCCACGCCGCCGGGAATGAGCTGAAGCTCTTCCCACGCCTCGCGGGGGGACAGCACGGTGAGGCTGCCGCGCTGGCCTTCGGTGACGGAGATGACGGGCAGTTCCGCCACCGGCGCGGCCGCGCTCTGGGCCAAGGCTGCGGCGGGGAGGGCGGTGGAGGCAAGGAAGGCAAGTGTAAGGGTGCGCACGCAACGGCGCGGGGAGGACTGAGACATGGCAATGTTCCGCGACCGGCCGGCCCGCGTCAGGGGCACCAGCATCGGTCGAGCCAACAACAAGCTGCGCAGGCAGCGGCGGGCGTCAGGCGGGGGCGGAACAGGGGGGCGCGCGGGGTCGCGCCTGCTTGTGCGGCTCGGCCTGCGGCGGGGCGAGCGCAACCGCCACGGGGGGCGGAACAGCGGGGCCGAACGCCTCTTGCGGCGGCACGAGGCTCGCCAGCGGCTCGGGCAAGGGCGGCGTGCCGCCCGCGAGCGGGCAGAGAATGCAGTGGACACTGCCGTGGGAGGCAGGCGCCTCGTCCGGTACGGAATCCAGCTTCAGGGAGCAGACCGGCGTCGAGCCGTCGGATGCGGCAATGGCAGCCCCGGCCGCAACGCCACCCAGCACCAGATGGGACAGGACCAGCCAGCACAGGAACCAGACCAGCGGCACACCGCTGCGCAGGGCGCCAGCCAGCACGCCGGAGCCGCGCACCGCGCGATCCCGCCCGCCAATCTGCCGCTTCTGCACCGTGCCCCGCACCATCGCCCCCGTCCCTCAGGGTTTCTGCTTTTTTGTAGCGTGAATCGCGCGGCAAAGCTGCGCAAAATTGGGCTTTCTGTCCATGCGGCACGACGGCGAATTGCCTGATGCGCTGCAAAAGGACTTAACCTTTCACCGTTTTCGGGGCTATAAGGCGGTCAGCCAGCCATTCCGCTCGCGGATCGCCAGCCAAGCCAGCCATATTCTTTTTGATGCCGGTGACGCGATGACGATACGCGAGAACACGGGCACGCTTTTGGCGTGCGCAAGCGGTTTGACCAAGCCCGTGCTGATGTGCGCGGCCCTCCTCCTGGCGGGTCAGGCCGCACTGGCGCAGGTTCCTGCCGCCTCCGTTCCTGCGGCGCCTGCCGCATCCGCGACGCCCGCCGCGCCTGCCGCCGCACAGTCGGCGACGCCTGCCCGTCCGGCAGTCCAGCCCCAGACGACTCCGGCACAGTCGGCGCCGGCACAGGCCGCTCCCGCCGCCGCGCAGGCTCCTTCCCAGCCGGCGATGCAGCCCGCTACGTCCCCGCACGTCCATCCGGTTCCGGCGACACCGGGCCAGCAGCCGGCCACGGCCGGCGGGCCTGCGGGTGCTGTCCCGGCCCCCGATTCGGCCGCTTCCTCGGCGCCGTCCATGACCGAAGGCACGTCCGCCGCTACACCCTCCGCCGCGCCGTCCATGGCCCCCGCGCCCGCCGTGGCGCCGCTGCCGGAGGCCATTCCCGGCGTGCTGCCCCACGAACTGACCCCCTGGGGCATGTTCATGGCCGCCGACATGGTGGTGAAGGCGGTGATGGTGGGCCTCGCCTTCGCCTCCGTCGTCACCTGGACCATCTGGCTGGTGAAGACGCTGGAGCTTGCCGCCGCCAACCGGGCGGTGCGCCGCACGCTGGGCATGCTGCGCCGGGCGCCCTCCCTTGCCGCCGCCACAAAGGCGGTGCCGGGCACTTCCGGCGGTGCTGCCGGCGCGGTGGTGCGCGCGGCGCTGGCCGAGATGGAGACCTCGCGGGCGCTGCCGGCGGAGGGCGTGAAGGAGCGCGCCGCCATCGCCATCAACCGCATCGAGGCCCATGCCGCCCGCCGCATGGTGCTGGGCACCGGCCTGCTCGCCACCATTGGCTCCACGGCGCCCTTCGTCGGCCTGTTCGGCACGGTGTGGGGCATCATGAACAGCTTCATCGGCATCTCGAAGGCGCAGACCACCAATCTGGCGGTGGTGGCCCCCGGCATCGCCGAGGCGCTGCTGGCCACCGCCATCGGCCTCGTCGCGGCCATTCCGGCGGTCATTGTCTACAACGTGTTTTCGCGCGCCATCGCCAATTACAAGGCCTCGCTCGCCGATGCCTCCGCCGAGACCATGCGCCACCTGTCCCGCGATCTCGACCGGGACGCGGCGGGCCACGGCCGCATGCGGGCGGCGGCGGCGGAGTGAGGCATGGCCGCGCAGCTTGACCATGGCGGGGAAGACCTCGTCGAGAATCACGAGATCAATGTCACGCCGTTCATCGACGTGATCCTCGTGCTGCTCATCATCTTCATGGTGGCGGCCCCGCTCGCCACCGTGGACATCCAGGTGGAGCTTCCCGTCTCCAACGCCCAGACCCAGCCCCGCCCGGAAAAGCCGGTCTTCCTCTCGGTCAACAAGGCGCTGGAGCTGTCGCTGGGCAATGACGCGGTCCCGCGCGACGGCATTGGCCGCGCGCTCGATGCCGCCACCAGCAATGACCGCCAGCAGCGCATCTTCGTGCGCGCCGACAAGGCCGTGCCCTATGGCGACGTGATGGAGGTGATGAACCTCCTGCGCAATGCCGGCTATCTGAAGGTGGCGCTGGTGGGCCTCGAAGGCGCGGCTGCGGCCGCCGCCGCTCCGGGCGCCCTGCCCCTGCCGCCGCAGCGCCTGCCGCCGCGCCGGCCACGGGAGCACCGGCGCCGGGGACCGCCCCTTGAGCGCCATCGACTGGAACACCGCGCCGCCGGAGCCGCGCGGCCATGGCGATTACGGCGCCCGCTGGCTCGCGGCCGGCGCCGTCATCCTCGCCGTGCATGGCGGGGCGCTCTATTGGGCGCTCCACATGAAGCCGGTCGCCTATGAGGCGCCCGCCGCCGCCATCATGATCGACCTCGCGCCCATGCCGGTGTCGGCCCCCTCCGAGGTGGAGGACATGACGCCCGGCCCGCAGATGATCCAGGCGCCGCAGCCGGTGGAGGATCTGCCCGAGGATATGGAAGAGGCGGCAACGCCGCCCGAGCCGGTGCCCGAGCCGCTGCTGGAACTGCCCGATCTGCCGCCGCCCCCGCCACTGGCGGAAGCGCTGCTGCCGCCGCAGAAGCAGGCGGAGCCGGTGCCCGAGCCGCCGCCGAAGCCGGTGGAGAAGCCGAAGCCCAAGCCCAAGGCGAGCCGCAAGCCGCCGGCGCCCGTCACCAGTGCCGCGCCGCGCTCGGATGCGCCCACCGCCAATGCCACCGCCGCGCCCAGCGCCGGCGTGTCCAGCGCCAATTCCATGGCGCCGGCCACCTGGCGCAGCATGCTGATCTCCCACATCAACCGCCACAAGCGCTATCCCCACGAGGCGCGCTCCGCCCGCGAAGAGGGGACGGCGCGGCTGCGCTTCTCCATCGACCGCACCGGGCGCGTGGTGGGGGCGACGCTGCTCGGCTCGTCGGGCTCGGCCTCGCTGGATGCGGAAGTGATGGCGATGATCCAGCGCGCCTCGCCGGTGCCGGCGCCCCCGCCGGAAGTGGCCGGTGGAACCATCACCTTCACGGTCCCCATCAACTTCAATCTCAGGTGAGGCGAGGGCAGGGTGGCGCGGCGCGTTGCCGCCCTCCCTGTGCCTGCGACCGCGCGGGATGGGGCGATGCCAACGGCTTTCGCCGTGGCCTGTGGCAACGGCTTTCCGCCGTGCGGATCAGCTCAAGCCCGGCGCGGGCTTGACCTTCGCCGGCTCCGTAGGGCTTATCGCACGATGGTATTGGGCCTCGCCCTGTGATAAGCGAGCCGCCTGCCGGGGTTCCCGCCATTTTGCGGCAACCCCGTGCCGAACCTTCGGAGACAGCCATGGCATCGCATGATGCGACCCGGTCCTCGGTGGAGGACAACAACCGCTTCTTCGCCGCTTCGCTTGCCGAGACGGACGCTGAACTGGCCGCCGCCATCAATTCGGAACTCGGTCGCCAGCGCAACGAGATCGAACTGATCGCGTCGGAGAACATCGTCTCGCGTGCCGTGCTTGAAGCGCAGGGTTCGGTGCTGACCAACAAATATGCCGAAGGCTATCCCGGTCGTCGCTATTATGGCGGCTGCCAGTTCGTGGACGTGGCCGAGACGCTGGCCATCGAGCGCGCCAAGAAGCTGTTCAACTGCAACTTCGCCAACGTGCAGCCCAATTCCGGCAGCCAGGCCAACCAGGGCGTGTTCTTCGCGCTGCTCCAGCCGGGCGACACCTATCTCGGCCTCAACCTCGCCGCCGGCGGTCACCTGACCCACGGCTCGCCCGTCAACATGTCGGGCAAGTGGTTCAAGGCCGTGCCCTATGGCGTGCGCGAGGACGACCAGCGCATCGATTACGAGGAAGTGGCGCGGCTTGCCGACCAGCACAAGCCCAAGCTGCTGGTGGCCGGCGGCTCGGCCTATCCGCGCGTCATCGATTTCGCGAAGATGCGCGCCATCGCGGATTCCGTCGGCGCGAAGCTGATGGTGGACATGGCCCATTTCGCGGGCCTCGTGGCGGGCGGCGCCCATCCCAGCCCCTTCCCCCATGCCCATGTGGTGACCACCACCACCCACAAGACCCTGCGCGGCCCGCGCGGCGGCATGATCCTGACCAATGACGAGGATCTGGCGAAGAAGTTCAACTCCGCCATCTTCCCCGGCATCCAGGGCGGCCCGCTCATGCATGTCATCGCCGCCAAGGCGGTGGCGTTCGGCGAGGCGCTGCGTCCCGACTTCAAGATCTATGCGAAGAATGTCGTGGAGAATGCCCGCGCGCTCGCAGAAAACCTGAAGGGCCATGGCTTTGCCATCGTCTCCGGCGGCACCGACACCCATCTGATGCTGGTGGACCTGCGGCCGAAGCGCCTCAACGGCAAGGTGTCCGAGGCCGCGCTCGGCCGCGCGCACATCACCACCAACAAGAACGGCATCCCGTTCGATCCCGAGAAGCCGGCCATCACGTCCGGCATCCGGCTCGGCACCCCGGCCGCCACCACGCGCGGCTTCGGCGTGAAGGAGTTCCAGCAGGTCGGCGACATGATCGCCGAGGTGCTGGAGGTTCTCTCGCAAAAGGGTGTGGACGAGGATAGTCTCGTCGAGCAGGCGGTGCGCGCGAAGGTCTCCGCCCTTCTCGACCGCTTCCCCATCTACGGCTGAGCGGACGCCGGAAAGGCGAAACCATGCGCTGTCCCTATTGCGGGCATGAAGATACCCAAGTCAGGGACAGCCGGCCGACCGAGGACGACACGGCCATCCGCCGCCGGCGGGTGTGCCCGAGCTGCAATGGCCGCTTCACCACCTTCGAGCGCGTGCAACTGCGCGAGCTGATGGTGGTGAAACGGTCCGGCCGGCGCGAGCGGTTCGACCGCGACAAGCTCGCCCGGTCGGTCCAGACCGCGCTCCGCAAGCGCGTGGACGAGCCCGACGCGGTGGAGGTTCTGGTCTCCCGCGTGGTGCGCAATCTGGAAAAGATCGACACCGACATCCCCACCGAGTTCATCGGAGAACTGGTGATGAACGAACTGAAGCGCATCGACGATGTCGCCTATGTTCGCTTCGCCTCCGTCTATCGCAATTTCCGCGAGGCGAAGGATTTCGAATCCGTGCTGGACGAACTGGCGGCGGGCCGGCTTCCCGAGCCCGTCAAGGCCGTCTCCGGCAAGGTCACGCGGCCCCCGGAATGAACGCGCTCGCCAGCTTCGCCGTCACCACGCCCGAGGAGGACGAGCGCTTCATGGCGCGCGCCCTGGAGGTGGGGCAGGCGGGTCTCGGCCGCACCTGGCCGAACCCCTCGGTGGGGGCCGTCGTGGTGGCCCACACCGCCGATGGCCCGCAGATCGTGGGCGAGGCGGGCACCGCCCCGGCGGGACGCCCCCATGCCGAGCCGCTGGCGCTGGCGCAGGCCGGCGAACGGGCGGAAGGCGCCACGCTCTATGTGACCGTGGCGCGCATCCGCAATGCCGGCATCTGGGTCACGGTGGGCGTCGGCGCCGAGCGGGCGCTGGAAGACCATGCCGGCCACATCAGCCGCGTCACCCGCGCGCGGCCCCATGTGCTGCTCAAGATGGCCGTCTCCGCAGATGGCAAGGCCGGCCTTTCGGGTCCCGCGCCCGCCGCCATCACCGGAGACGAAGCGCGGCTGCGCGTGCACCGCATGCGCGCATCGTCTGATGCCATCATGGTGGGGATCGGCACGGCGCGGGCGGATGACCCGCAGCTCACGGTCCGTCTAGCTCGGCATCACCCGCCTGATGGTGGAAGGCGGGCCGCATCTTGCGGCGAGCCTGCTGGATGCCGACCTTGTGGACGAGGTGGCGGTGCTGGAAAGCCCGCGTGTCCTCGGCCCGGAGGCGGTTTCCGCCCTTGCCGGGCGCCCGCTGCACCGCCTGCTGGAGCCGGTGGGCTTTGCCATCGTCGAACGCGCCGCCCTCGGGCCGGATCACCTGCGCCGGATGCGGCGGCGGTAACAAGCCGGGCGGTCAGCGTCCGCAACACAAGGAATGGATGATGTTCACGGGGATCGTGTCCGATGTCGGCGAACTGATGGAGGTCGCGTCCCATGGCGAGGTGCGCAGGCTCACCATCGCCACGGCCTATGACGCCACCACCATCGATATCGGCGCCTCCATCGCCTGTTCGGGCGTGTGCCTGACCGTGACCTCGGTGCGCCAGGGCGGGCCGCTCGGCACGCTGTTCACCGTGGACGCCGCCCCCGAGACGCTCGCGGTGACCACCGCCGCTGTCTGGACCGAAGGGCGCCGGCTCAATCTGGAGCGGGCCCTCGCCATCGGCGCGGAACTGGGCGGGCATCTGGTGACCGGCCATGTGGATGCCGCCATTCCCGTCCTGTCCCGCGAGGATCTGGGCGAGACCAGCCGGTTCGTGTTCGAGGCGTCCGATGCGCTCGCCCGCTTCGTCGCGGCCAAGGGCTCGGTGTGCCTCGACGGCACCTCGCTGACCGTCAATACGGTGGAGGGCAATGCCTTCTCCTGCCTGCTCATTCCCCACACGCTGGCGATGACCACTTGGGGCGAGATCGGCGCCGGCTCGCGCGTCAATCTGGAGGTGGACCTGATGGCCCGCTACGCCGCACGCCTGGCGGAGTTTCCCCGCTGAAGCGGGGGTCGCACCCGTGTTCCCCGCCTGCCGCATGGCCGATCCGCCTCACGCCGCTTGATCGGACGCGGCGCAGGGTCTAACCCCTGCGGCGAGTTCAGGAGATTATTCGCATGGTGACAAGCCGCACCGATCGCGCCGCTGCCGAGCCCGTGCCCGGCGCCCGCGTGCTGATCGTCGAAGCCCGCTATTACGAGGCGCTGGCGGACGAGCTGCTGGCCGGCGCCCGCGCGGTGCTGGAGACGGCCGAGGCCGAGGTGGAGGTCGTCACCGTTCCCGGCGCGCTGGAAGTGCCGATCGCGGCCGAGATCGCGCTGGAAGGCGCGGAACTGGCCGGCCGTCCGTTCGACGCCGTCGTCGGGCTCGGCTGCGTCATCCGGGGCGAGACCTATCATTTCGAGATCGTGGCGGGCGAATCCTCCCGCGCGCTGATGGACCTCGCGCTCGGCCATGGCCTGCCGCTCGGCAACGGCATCCTCACCGTGGAGACCGAGGCGCAGGCCTGGGAGCGCGCCCGCAGGGGCGAGGGCGACAAGGGCGGCGGCGCGGCCCATGCGGCTCTGGAGCTTCTGCGTCTCAAGCGACGGGTGATGGCATGACTGCCGGTCCCAACCGCTCCGAGCCCAATGCCTCGGATGCCCCAAAACCCCTGAAGAAGAGCGCGGCGCGCCTCGGCGCGGTGCAGGCGCTCTACCAGATGGACGTGGCGGCGACCGCCCTCAACGACGTGTTGGCCCAGTTCGAAAGCCACTGGCTCGGCCAGGAGGTGGAGGGCACCCAGTATCCGGAAGCCGACCGCCGGCTGTTCCGCGACGTGGTGGAAGGCGTGCTGCGCGAGCAGCGGCGCATCGACCCCATGGTGGATACGGCGCTCTCCGAGGGCTGGCCGCTGCGGCGGGTGGAGACGGTGCTGCGCGCCTGCCTGCGGGCGGGCACCTATGAGCTGGTGGGCCGTCCCGACATTCCCGCCCGCGTGGTGATCGCGGAATATGTCAACGTGGCCGGCGCCTTCCTTGAAAAGGACGAGACCGGCATGGTGAATGCCGTGCTCGACAGCCTCGCCCGCGACCTGCGCGCGGAAGAGTTCAACCGGCCGGGAGCGGCCTGAGATGACGGCGTCGGGCGAAGACAGGTTCATCGCCCGCTTCTTCCGTCCGCTCGCCACCAGTGCGGCGGCGCTGAACCTTCTGGACGACACCGCCCTTCTGCCGGCGCCCGCCGCGGCGGACCTGGTGCTCACCAAGGACGCGCTGGTCGCCGGGGTGCACTTCTTCGCCGATGATCCGCCCGCCAGCATCGGCCGCAAGGCGCTGGGGGTGAATCTCTCCGATCTTGCCGCTAAAGGCGCGGCGCCGCTCGGCGCGCTGCTGGCGCTCGCCTTGCCCCCCGACACCGGGGAGGCGTGGGTGGAGGCGTTTGCCGCCGGCCTTGGCGAGGACATGGACCGCTATGGCTGTCCGCTGCTCGGCGGCGACACCGTGCACACGCCCGGCCCGCTCACCATCTCGCTCACCGCCATCGGGGCGGTGCCCAAGGGCCGCTTCGTGCCGCGCACCGGGGCGGCGCCGGGGCAGGCGATTCTCGTTTCCGGCACCATCGGGGATGCCGCGCTCGGCCTGAAGCTGCGGCTGGAGCC
>NCCY01000371.1 GCA_002279855.1 Rhizobiales bacterium 12-68-15 | reverse complement strand
GATGATCCGCCGAGAAATCCCTGAGCGCGGGCGTCAGGGCGGCGGGGGAGACGCGGTCCTGCATGGTCACGCCTCCACGCCGCGCACGGCGAGCACCGCGCGCATGCGCTTGACCGCCATGTCCGGGTCCGCCAGCAGGCCGGCGCGATCCGCGAGGCGGAAGAGTTCGGCGAGATGCAGGGTGGAGCGCGTGCTTTCCTGCCCGCCCACCATGGTGAAATGGTCCTGATGGCCGTTGAGATAGGCCATGAACACCACGCCGGTCTTGTAGAAGCGCGTGGGCGCCCGGAAGATGTGCCGCGACAGCGGGACGGTGGGCGCGAGGATGTCGTGGAAACGCGCCTCATCGCCCGCCGCAAGCGCGGTGAGTGCGGCGGACGCAGCCGGCGCGATGGCATCGAAGATGCCGAGCAAGGCGTGGGAATAGCCCAGTTCGTCGCCCGCGATCAGTTCGGCATAATTGAAGTCGTCGCCGGTATACATGCGCACGGCCGGATCGAGCCGGCGGCGCATGGCGATCTCCTTGTCCTTGTCGAGAAGCGAGATCTTCACGCCGTCGATCTTGGCCGCATGGGCGTTGAGGATGGCGATGGCCGTGTCCATGGCGGCGTCGAGATCGCGCGTGCCCCAGTAGCCGGCGAGCGCGGGATCGAACATGTCGCCCAGCCAGTGGATGATGACCGGCTCGCGCACCTGGCCGAGGATGCGGCCATAGACCTTTTCATAATCCGCCGCCGAGGTGCCGATGCGGGCGAGCGCGCGGGAGGCCATCAGGATGATGCGCCCGCCCACCTTCTCCACTGCCGCGACCTGCTCCTCATAGGCGCGGATCACGTCGTCGAGGGATCTGGCATCCTCCGGCGCCAGATGGTCCGTGCCCGCGCCGGAGAACACCAGCGCCTCCGGCCCGTGGGCCTTGGCGGCCTCCACCGAGCGGCGGATCAGCTCCAGCGAGGTCGGCCAGTCCAGCCCCATGCCGCGCTGCGCGGTGTCCATGGCTTCGGCGACGCCGAGGCCGAGATCCCACAGCCCCTGCCGGTAGGCGATGGTGCGGTCCCAGTCGATGGCGGCTTCCAGCCACGGATCGCCCGCCGCCAGCGGGTCCGCCACCACATGGGCAGCGGAGAACGCGATGCGGTTCATGGGCCCGGAGGCACGCTTCGGGAAATCGCGGGGCGCCGAGACCTTGAACGTCTCCGTCAGGGCGGTGGCTTTGGAGAGTTCGTTCATGTCCGTGGTCCTTGGTCATTCCTCGCGGCGCTGCCGCTGCTGAATTCGAGAGGCGCCGCCCCTCCCACACCGTTCCGCTCAGGCCGTCACCGTCCCGCCCCCTCTCCCGCGAAGCGGGGGAGGGCTTTGCCGGTATGCCCGGCTCCCTCGCCGTCACCCCGGCGGGGCCCCTCCCCTGCACTGTCCTTCCCCCTCTCCCGCGACAGCGGGGGAGGGATGGGGAGGGGGCGCTCCCTTGGTGCACGGCACCCTGTCTGGAAGGACCGCGCCGGGCCTTCCCCCTCCCAACCCTCCCCCGCAAGCGGGAGAGGGCTTTGCCGTCCGCTTGTGGGAAGGGCGCCCTCCCCTCACTCCGCCGCGCGCAGCACGGAGGCTTCCAGCGTGGGCACGTCGATCCAGCGGCGTTCCTTCCAGCTCTGGAGGGCGCATTCCACGAGCTGCACGCCCTTGGCGCCCTCGCGCAGGGTGAAGCGGTAGGGCGCGTCCTCCACCACATGGCGAACGAACATCTCCCACTGCACCTTGAAGCCATTGTCGAAGGCCACGGTGTCCGGCACCGGCTGCCAGTCGTTATAGAAGTCCATGGTCTGCTTCTGGTCGGGGTTCCAGACCGGGCGCGGGGTGCCGACGCGGGACTGGAACACGCAGTCCGAAAGCCCCGCCACCGCCGAGCCCAGCGTGCCGTCCACCTGGAAGGTCACGAGGTCGTCGCGATAGGGCCGGGTGCACCAGGACATGTTGATGTGGGCGATCACACCGTCCTGCAGCTCGAACGTGGCATAGGCCGCGTCATCCGCCGTCGCCTCATAGGGCTGGCCGCGCTCGTCCACGCGGGAGGGGATGTGGGTGGCGCCGAGGCAGGACACCGACTTCACCTCGCCGAACAGGTTGTCCAGCACGTAGCGCCAGTGGCAGACCATATCGAGGATCATGCCGCCGCCATCCTGCGAGCGGTAGTTCCACGAGGGGCGCTGCGCCGGCTGGCCCCAGTCGCCCTCGAACACCCAGTAGCCGAACTCGCCGCGCACCGAGAGCAAGCGGCCGAAGAAGCCGGAATCGCGCAGCAGTTTCAGCTTCTGCAGGCCGGGCAGGAACAGCTTGTCCTGCACCACGCCGTTCTTGACGCCCTTCTCTTCCGCGAGGCGGCAGATGCGCACGGCTTCCGGCAGGTTGGTGGAGATGGGCTTCTCGCAATAGACGTGCTTGCCGGCGCGGATGGCCTTTTCCAGCAGGATGGGGCGCATCTGGGTGGTGGCGGCGTCGAAGAACACCTCGTTGGTCGGGTCCGCCAGCGCGGCGTCGAGGTCGGTGCCCCAGCGCTCGATGCCATACTGCTTCGCAAGCCCTTCCACCTTCTCGGCGTTGCGGCCGATGAGGATGGGGTCGAGCTGCACCTTGGTGCCGTCGGAGAGCGTCACGCCCCCCTGCGCGCGGATCGCCACCACGGAGCGGATCAGGTGCTGGTTCAGCCCCATGCGTCCGGTGATGCCGTTCATGATGAGGCCGAGGCGACGCTGGCTCATGCGTGTGTCTCCTGAAGTGTTTTCGGTGTCGGAAGGGCAATGGGCGAAAGGCTCGCCCAGTCGGGTTCGGCCCGCCGGGCAAAGCCGGGGGCGGACAGCAGGGCGGCGGCGGGCAGCGCGCCGCGCGACACGTCGAGCGCGGCGCTTCCGTCCGTGACGCCATAGAGGTCGGGATGGGCGGCGGCGAAGGCGCGGGCCTCGGCCTCCGGCGCGGGGCCGAAGCCGTCCACATAATGGTGGCCGTTGCGCTCGCCATGGGTGAGGCCGAGCGCGGCCACGAGGGCGAGATCCTGCTCGATGCCGAGGCCCGGCTGGCAGGTGAGGTCTTCCGCCGAAAGAAAGATCCCCTCTCCCGCTTTCCCCTGCCCCGCCGTCACCCGCGCCGCATTGAGGAGCGACTTGTAGAGCCCCTTGCAGGCCTTCGAGGACACGCCGCGATAGCCGAGCGCGCGGGCGCGGGGGAAGGCGTCCAGCGTGCCGTCCGCCTCGTCGATGATAACGGGGATGCCGTCGAGCGCCGGCAGCGGACGGGCGAAGGTCTCCACTCGGTCGAACGGCTGCTCCAGATAGAGCAGGCGCGCCTTCAGCGGCGCCAGCGCCGGCGTGCCGAGCGCGGCCACGAGCTGGCAGAGCCGGTCGGGATCATATTGCTCGTTGGCGTCCAGCGTGGCCCGAAAATCCGGGACGAGACGGGCGAGCGTCGCGGTGATGGCGGCGAGCCGGTCGATGTCGGCCGGCAGATCCCCGCCGATCTTGATC
>NCCY01000093.1:11151-12345 GCA_002279855.1 Rhizobiales bacterium 12-68-15 | reverse complement strand
GCGGCGATTTCCGCCACCATCATGGTCGCGGTCAGCGCGATGACCAGCCACACCTTGCGCTCGTTGCGGCGGTGGCCGGCGCCGAGGAAGACGTGCTCGTGCGTCAGGCCGGAGATGTCGGTTTGGCTCATGGCCGGCTCCTTCCCGCCTTCGGGATCATTTCAGATAGGTGCGGACGATGCCCATCAATTCCTGCGCGCCGTGCTCGCGGTCCGCGTCCGATGCGGCCTCCAGCACATGCGCGCGCAGATGGTCGTCGAACAGTTCGGAGGTGAGGCCGTTCATCGCCCCGCGCACCGAGGCGACCTGCCGGAGCACCTCGCCGCAGGGCGCCTCCGCCGCCAGCGCCCGCTCGATCCCCTCGATCTGCCCCTTGATGCGGCGGACCCGGGCAATCAGCTTTTCCTTGTCGCGGATGGTGTGGGCCATGGGGTGATCTCCTGCATATAGTATAGGGGGGTATATTATCTGGCGCAATCCCCCGGCCCGTGGCGGGGGCGGGCGTCCGCTAGCGGCGCCGCTCGCCTTCATCAGATGCTTCCGGTCCGCGTGAGCGCCGCAAGGGGCCGGGCCAGCCAAGGCGGATGCCGCGTCTCGCCGGGATGCGGCGACGGGAACATCTCTTTGAATTACTCAAAATCAATTCTGTTCGCGGGCGCTACTTTCATGCCGGTTCTGAATTTATACTCGCGCCATGCGTCATTCCCATCACCACACATCGCTGGCGGACCTTCGCGCGCTCGTGGACAGTCCGTTGCAGCCGCTGGCGGATGCGGCGTCGCGCTCCGTCTCGGTGGAGGTCGAGGCCGGGCTGTTCCTGCTGTCGCGGGACCTCGCCATCGACACTCCCTTCGTGTTCGAGAGCGAGAGCTTTCCCGCCAGCACGCTCTCGGTGGTTCTGGACGGGGAGGCGACCTCCCAGACGCAGGGGGTGGAAGCCGGCTTCCGGCCGAACGAGGTGTGGATCGCCTCCGACAATGACCGCCGCCCCTGCCGGACGGTGATCCATGCCGGGCGGCAGGTGCGGACCGTGGAACTGGTGGTGACGCCGGAATGGTTCGAGGCGTCGCGGCGCAATTCCGGGTCGGCCTTCGAGCCGCTGCGCGTGTCCATGGAGCGCCCGCTCCAGGTGACGCGGCGGCCGCTCGATGCGCATCTGCGCCGGATCGCGTGGCAGGTGCTCCAGCCCCCGCC
>NCCY01000093.1:0-11131 GCA_002279855.1 Rhizobiales bacterium 12-68-15 | reverse complement strand
AGGGCGCGGGACCGCGACCGGGTCATGGCGATCCGCGCGCGCATCGATGCGGACCCCGCGAGCATTGCCAGCCTCATCGGGCTGGCGGAGGAGTTCGGGGTCAGCGCCAGCAAGCTGAAACGCGACTTCTTCAGCGCCTTCGCCACCTGCGCCGGGGCCTATGTGAACGAGCGGCGCCTGCTGCTCGGCCGCGCGCTCATCGAGCGGGAGGGGCTGTCCGTGTCGGAGGCGTCGTATCGGGCGGGCTATGGCCATCCGACCAATTTCTCCACCGCCTTCCGCCGCCGCTTCGGCTTCGCCCCCTCCCAATTGCGGCGGTGAGCGCGGGGCCGCCGCCCGCTGACACGCAGGCATATGCAATTGAGCCGAAGGCATACGCCTTTGCGGTCCAAATCCTTGCGCGCGTTTGCGAAAAGTCACGCAAGAAGCCGCCCATCCGCGCGGCGCCGGTTTCGGGATCCTGCCCATGGCCCAGTCTTCTCGCCTCACCCTCCTTCTTGCCGCCCTGACCTTGCCCGCTGCCGCCAGCGCACAGGAGGCGGGGCAGGTGATCGAACTGGACGAGGTGACGGTGGAAGCCATGCGCCGCGCCCAGCCCTGGCTGGAGGTGCCGGCGAGCATCGGCGTGTACACGCGGGCGGACATCGAGGCGCGCACCATCCAGCGGCTGGAGGATGCGTTCGATGCCAGCGTCAACACCCAGATGCGCAGCCAGCGCGGGGGCAATGACGCGTCCGTCATCTCCATCCGCGGCGTCGCGAACACAGCGTTCGGGACCGATCCGACGGTCGCCATCTACCGGGACGACGTGTTCGTCGGCAATGACGCCACCTTCAACCTCACCATGGTGGACCTCGCCCAGATCGAGATCCTGCGCGGCCCGCAGGGCACGCTCTATGGCCGCAACGCCATTGCCGGCGCGGTGAATGTGCGCAGCGCCCTGCCGGAATATGGCGCCACCTACACCCTGTTCGATGCGCTGTTCGGCACCGACATGACCCTGCAGGGCCGCGCCGTCCTCAATGCCGCGCTCGGGCGGGACATGGCCCTGCGGGCCGTGGCCTTCGGGGACTATGCCGATGGCTGGGTGACGAATGCAGCGGATGGCGGCACGTATGACGGCGACACGGATGGCGGCGGGCGCGTCCAGCTTGCGGCGCGGCCCTCGGACCGTCTCGAACTTCTGCTCTCGGCGGACTATGCGACAGATCAGGGCAGCCGGGGCAATCGCGGGCCGTTCGGCACCGTCTGGCAGGACGGCTACAATGCCGCCATCCGACTTCAGCCAGGCGACCCAGGAATTCCGCATGGTCTCCACGCCGAACGAGACGCTGGACTGGACGCTCGGCACCTTCTTCCTCGGCAGCGAGGATGACCGATACGAATATACCGGCTTCAATTTCGCGATGCCGGCCAACACGTTCTATCCCGGCCAGCCGGCTCTGCCGGCCGGCTATGAAGAGGGCACCCATTCCAGCCTCCAGGGCTGGTCGGCGGCCGTGTTCGGGGATGCCACCTGGCATGTGACGGACCGCTTCGATGTGCTGGCCGGGGCGCGGTTCAGCTATGACCATCGCGAGATCGACTATGTCCACGCCTCGAACGTGGCAGGCGTCACCCTCGGCGCGCCCGGCCAGTCGCAGGTCCAGTCCATGGGCAGTTCGGACATTTCGCCCAAGATCGGCCTTGCCTACGAGATCGCGCCGAAGGTGCGCACCTATGCCACCATTGCCCGGGGCTACAAGGCCGGCGGCTACAACATCTCCTTCGCGCCCTCCAGCGACCTCTCCTATGCGGCGGAGACGGCCTGGAACTATGAGGCGGGCGTGAAGGCCTCGCTGTTCGACGGCAAGCTCGATCTCGCCGCCTCGCTGTTCTATTTCGACTGGAAGAACCAGCAGATCTATTCGTTCAACGGCTATTCGGTCTGGATCGCCAACGCCCCCAAATCGCGCAATTACGGTGCCGAGTTCGAGATCACGGCGCGGCCGTTCCAGGGGCTTGAACTGTTCGCCGGCCTTGGCCTTCTGGATGCCCGCTTCACCGATGCGCCGGCCTCGCAGACCGGCGGCAATGCGGACGGCAACTGGCAGCCGCTCGCCTCCCGCTATTCGCTGTCCCTCTCCGCCCAGTACACCGCGCCCCTGACCGCACAGCTCAACGGCGTGGCGCGCGTGGACTGGAACTGGCGCTCCGCCTTCTATTTCGACGTGGACAATACGATCGAGCAGGACGCCTACGGCATCGTCAATGCGCGCCTCGGCGTGGAGGCGAAAAACTGGAGCCTCTATCTGGTGGCGCTCAACCTGTTCGACCAGGACTATTACGTCGTCGCCACGGACAATGGCTACGGTCATCGTCGAGCGCGCCGGTGCGCTCAATACCGGGGGCTATGTGGTGAGCCTCCAGGCCAATGGCTGGGATGTGGCGGACCGGCTCGGGCTGCTGCCGGCTCTGCGCCGGACGGCCTTGCCGGCGGCCGATTCGGTCTATCGCGAGGGAGCGACGGGGCGCGAAGTGTTCCGCTACCGGGCGGATGTGGTCCATGATCTCACCGGCGGCAAGATGCTCCATGTGCCACGGGATGCGCTGGTGCGCCTGCTGGCGCAGGGGCTGGCCGAGGCGGGGCACGAAGGGCCGCGCTTCGGCTGCGAGGTCACGGAGATCCGCGATGGGCCGGAAGGCGTGGCGGTCCGGTTCAGCGATGGAACGTCCGGCACCTTCGATCTCGTGGTGGGCGGTGACGGAACCCACAGCAAGGTCCGGGCGCTTGCCTTCGGCCCGGAATCAACGGTCCTGCGTCCCCTCGGCTATCGCGGCGCGGCATGGCGCATGCCGTTCTCCGGCCGGCTCGATCCGCCCTATGAAGGCTATATGGAGGTGGGGCGGCAGACGATCCTCTACCAGTCCGGCCCGCAGGAACTCTCCACCCTGCTGTGCTGGCGCTCCGATGACCTTGCCCCTGTGCCACCCGGCGACCGGCACCGGGAGGTCTCGAGGGCCTATGACGGCACATGGCCTGTGCTCCGCCGCCTCATCGATGGGCCGGTGGACTGGGATGGCGCCTATCTCGATGCCCTCTGCCAGATCGAGATGCCGCGCTGGTCGTGCGGGCGCGTGGTTCTGGTGGGGGATGCGGCCTGGAGCCTGTCCTTCCTCTCCGGGCAAGGGGCATCCATGGCCATGGCTGGCGGCTTCCTGCTGGCCGACGCGCTGGCGCATGAAACCCTCGGCGATGCGCTCGCCGCGTACGAGGCGCGTCTGCGGCCGACCATCACGACCGTCCAGCGGCAGGCCCGCGCCATGGCGCGCAGCTATGTGCCGCGCAGCCGGGCCGGCCTCTGGCTTAGCCGGATCCTGCTGCCGCTCCTGATGTCGCGCCCGCTGCTGAAGCTGAGGGCGCGACAATTGGTGGCGCCGAGCCTGATCCCCCCGGCATCCTGAAGGGTCAGCCGCCCTTCGCCGCGAGGATCTCCGCATTGACCGCGTTGACGAAATAGCGGCCGATCCATTTGCGCGGCACATGCCGCATGAACAGGTTGCGCAATTCGAAGGCGACGGGGGAGCGGGGCACGAACATGCCCGCCATCTTGCGGCTGCGATCCTGAAGACGGGCGATGGACGGGCGCAGGCGCGCCTCGTGTTCCGCCAGCGCTTCGGGTACAGCGGCGCGGCCGAGTGCGTCGGCGAGGATCGCCGCCGAGGTCAGGGCCATGCCGGCACCCTGCCCGGAAATGAGGGTGAGGCAATGGGCAGCATCGCCAAGCAGCAGCACGCGCCCCTTCGACCAGCGCGGCATGTCCACCAGGGCGAGGTCGTCCACCAGCGGCACGGCGCCGTCTTCCCGCGCGGCGGCAAGCTGCGCGTGCACCGCCGGGTGGCTGCGGGCGCAGACCTCATCCAGCAGCCGCCAGCGCTCCGCCGCCGGGACGGGGCCTGTCTGCCGGGAATGCCAGACATGGAGCGCCGCGACCCGGCCCTCGGCGAGGGTGTAATATTCAGCGATATGGCCGGGCTCCGCATAGGAGACGAAATCCGAGCCGAGGCCGAGGCGGTCCTTCAGCTCATAGACCGCGAAGCGGTAGCCGAGCGGCTTCAGGCACGCCGCATCGGGCGCAAACAGCCGGCTGCGCAGGGCGGAACGCATGCCGTCGGCCAGCAGAATGAGGTCGGCATCGAGGGCGCTGCCGTCCGACAGCCGCACATGGGCGCCGTCAACGCCGTCCTCCACATCCGCAATGGTGGTGGCGAGGCGGATGTCCACGCTGTCGGGAAGGTCCGCCCGCAGCGCCGCGATCAGGTCGGTGCGGCGCATGACCAGATAGTCCAGCCCCTCGACGATGTCGTGGAAGCGCAGCCGCAGCACCTCGCGCCCGCGCCGGTCGCGATAGACATTCTCCTTCACCGTGTAGGCCAGCGGCTCCAGCTTCGGCACGAGGCCCATGCGGGTGGCGGCGGCGTGGCCGGGGCCGGACAGGCTCATCATGTAGCCGCCGGTGCGCAGGTCCGGCGCGCGCTCCACCACGGTCACGCGCCAGCCGGCGCGGGCGAGCCACCAGGCGGCGGCGAGGCCGGCGGCGCCGGCCCCGGAAATGACGACGGAGGGCATCACGATCACGCTTTCGTTTCCATGAGAAGGGAGGGGGGCCGTCGCAGCAGGAGGCCGATGGCGAGGACGCCGGTGGCGGCGATGGCGGCCGCCGCGACAAAGGTCGGCCCGTAGCCGATCCGCCCCGCCACAAGGGCGGCACCATAGCCGGCAAGACCGGCAATGGCGGCGTCTGCGCACTGGAACAGGGTGAAGTCCACGCCCGCCTGCCGGAGCGAGGACAGGCCCATGAGCAGCGCGTAGAGGCACACGAAGCCCATGGCCATGGCGAGGGTCTTGGCCACCACCAGCGCCGCGAGCACCTGCGGGTCCATGCCCGCCGTCACGCCGCCGGCAAGGGCAAGAATGGCCGCGACCTGCGCGCTCGCCGCCACCAGCACCGCCCGCTCCGCGCCCATGCGGCGCACGGCGAGGCCTCCGATCAGGGTTCCGAGCAGGCCGGCCCCCACCGCGCCGGCGCCGTTCACCAGTCCGATCAACGACAGATCAAGGCCGCGATCCACCAGAACCGGGCCGGCCAGCGGCTGCACCAGACGGACGCCGGCCTCGAACAGGACGGTGACCAGAAGGCCGCGCCGCACCTCGGGTCGTGCAAGGGCATAGGACAATGAGGGTCGATGGGGCGCGCCCGACGGCGCCGGGCGCGCAGGCTCCCTGCCGAACACGAGCGGCAGGGCCAGCAGCAGCACCGTCGCGGCCATTACGCCCGCCGCAGCGCTCCACCCCACATGCGGAACCAGAACGAGGAAGGCGCCGCCGCCGAGAACCATGCCGAGATAGCCGCCCCCGACCTGGGCGGCATTTCCCCAGCCGCGATCCGCGGCAGCCAGCTGCTCCACCGCGAAGGCATCCACCGCGATATCGACGGTGGCGGCGGCGAGGGCGATGAGCGCGAGGATGCCGAACATCAGGCGCCCGCCTTCGGCACCGGCAAGGGCGAGGGCTGCGAGCCCCAGCGCGCACAGCAATTGCCCGGCGGCCACCATCTGCCGGGTGCGGCGCCGCCCGTCCGGGCGGATGCGCCAGCGTTCCGCAAACGGCGCCCACAGGAACTTCAGCGCCCAGGGCAGCATGAGCAGGGACACCAGCCCAACCTGTTCAAGGGGGACGCCCTGCGCCCGGAGGACCGTAGGGATCCCCATGAAGGTGAGGCCGCCAACCAGGCTCTGGGCCACATAGACCCCGCCGATGGAGGGCAGGGTCCGCCACAGCGGCAAGCCTTGCCCGCTGGCGTTACCGGCCGGCATCAGTAGGAGCCCCGCAGGGTCACGCCCACCAGCCGGCCCTGCGCCACGTTGGAGAACACATTGGCGCCCGAGGCATAGGAGTAGGTGACGTAGGTCTCGTTGAAGATGTTCTCCGCGAACAGCTTCAGGCTGACCCCGGAGGCCCATGCGAATTCCAGCGAGGCGTCTACCGTGGTGTAGGCGGGCTGGGAAAGGGTGTTGGCCTCGTCGAAATAGGTAGCGCTGACATAATGCACCGCGCCTTCCAGAGCGATGGTGCCGTCGATCAGTGTCTGGTCGAAGAGATAGCGGGCGAACAGGTTGGCGGTGGCATTGGGCGCATAGGGCACCGTGTTGCCGTCATAATTCTGCCCGGTGGTGGGATCGGTGAAGTCGGTGAAGACCGAGCGGCCATAGGTGGCGGTGGCGCCGAAGCTCAGGCGGTCGGAGGCGCGCCAGCGGGCTTCAAGCTCGATGCCGTAGCTCTCGGCCTCGCCCGCATTGCGGATCACCTGGAAGCCCACCGGCCCCACATAGATCTGCTTGTCGGTGGAGGCGATGTAATAGAGCGCGGTGGACAGTTCCACCGCGCGGTCCGGCGTCGCGGTGCGCAGGCCGAGTTCGTAGTTCCAGGCGGTTTCCGGATCGTAGGCTTCCGCGTCCTGCGGATAGGTCACCGCATGGTTGAAGCCGCCAGGCTTGTAGCCGCGCGAGATGAGGCCGTAGAGGCGGGTGGTGTCGTTGACCTGATAGCCCACCGCCAGCTTGGGCTGGATGCTGGAGAAATCGGCGGAATTGCTGAAACTGCCGGCATAATAGCCGTAGTAATTGCTGCCATAGCGGGTGAAGTCGATGGCGCTCTCGTCATAGGACAGGCGCAGGCCGCCGGTGATGTCGAAGGCGCTCGTCACCTGCCATGTGGCCTCGCCGAACATGGCATAGCTGTTGGTGGTGACGGCATTGGTGGAGGCGCCGTAATAGGCGCCGTACCCGTCCGCATCGCGGGTGAAGTCGTCGTGCTGGTAGAACAGGCCGACGACGCCGGTCACCGGCCCGCCGCCATCATAGGCGAGGCGCAGTTCCTGCGAGAAGGCGGCGTCGCTCTCCGGGAAGGACATGAGCGTGCCCGGCCCGACCGCGATGTCGCGGGTGAGGTCCACTTCCTGATAGGACGAGATGCTGGTGAGCTTGAAGTCGCCGAACATCCAGTTGCCGGTGGCGGAAAACGTGTTGACCGTGCGCTCCAGCAGCGGGATCGGTCCCTGTATGGCGGTGAAATAGGCGCGGTTCTGCACCTGGCTGTTCATCAGATACAGCTCTTCGTGGCTCTCGGTATATTCGCGCGAGAAGGCGAGCGTGCCGTCGAAATTGCCGCCCACCGGCTGGTAGCGCAGGGCGACCCGGCCGATCATGTCGGTGGCGCTGTCCACGTTGTTCGCGCCGGTGGAGGCGTCCGTCACCGATCCGAAGGCGCGCTCGGCCTTCACTGCCAGGTCGAGGAACAGGCCATTGGCGGACAGCGGCAGGGTGCCGGCCACCTCGCCCCAGG
Organism: Rhizobiales bacterium 12-68-15; assembly: GCA_002279855.1. Classification (GTDB taxonomy): domain Bacteria; phylum Pseudomonadota; class Alphaproteobacteria; order Rhizobiales; family Xanthobacteraceae; genus Aquabacter. Next base: position 3,747 of record NCCY01000093.1, on the reverse strand, counting down.
ATTCCGGGGTCCCTGCCGTGATGCTGGCGGTCACCCGCCCCTTGTCCGACCTGTTGGTGATGATGTTGATGACGCCGCCATAGGCATTGCGGCCATAGAGCGTGCCCTGCGGGCCGCGCAGGAATTCCACCCGCTCCACGTCGAGCAAGGGCTGTGTGAAGGCGGAGGGAAGCTGCGGGACACCGTCCACATAGATCTGGACGGAGGGATTGTAATAGTCCGGAGAGGACATGCCGCGCACGGTGACATTGGCATAGGCGCGATTTCCCCGTGTGCGGATCACAAGGCCCGGGAACACCTGCTCAAGATCCGCCACGGTGGTCACGCCCGCCTCGCGCAACTGCTCGCCCGTGCGGACGGAGACAGCGCCGTCCACTTTCTCCAGCTCTTGCGCGCGTTTGTTCGCAGTGACGGTGATCTCTTCGAGGTTGATTTGCGCGCCGGAAATGGAGGTCGCTTCCTGAGCGAGACTGAGTCCCGGAATCATTGCAATCGACAATGCGGCTACAGAACATTTCGTTCTTGAGAGCATTTCTAAACTATTCCTATACGGTTCACGCTCGTGCTGACTATCGGCTATGCTTCCGTGAACCCGCTGTCTAACGCTTTCAGGGGCGGTATTTTGCAGATCGGGGATATTTTGCGAGAACCGGGATGATGGATGAACAGCCCGCAATGACTGTCCCGCCGGAGCTCGGCTATGCCGACTGGCTGACCGCCGTGGCGCCGGCGGTGCGCACGCTCGGCTGGGAGCGCCACATGCATGTGGACAATCTCGGGGAGGGGGTCTCCATCGCCCTGCTCGACGTCCTGCCGCCGGAGGATGTGGAGCTTGTGGTGGAGGGGCCGCCGACCTTTTCCATCTCCATCTTCCTGGAAGGGGAGGGAACGGTGTCCATCGACGGCGGCCAGCCACTGGTGGTGACGCCGGGAACAGTGGTGATCTGTTCCACCGACCAGATCGTCAGCGGTGTGGACGTGCTGCGGGGCGGCGTGCGGCTCAGGATCGTGGACGTGCGGTTCGAGCCGAGCCTGCTGGCGGATCTCGGAGGACCGCTCTGGCGTCACTATGGCGGCCGGCTGCTGGTGGACAGGAGCGTGCCGGAATCCGGCGCGGTCATGGTGGGGTTTCCCGCCCCTCCGGCCCTGTTGCAGGTGGCCCAGCACATTTCGGGCTGCCTGTATCGCCGCGCCGATGTGCGGCGCCTTTATCTGCGCGCGAAGGCGCTGGAAATGCTGGCGATCGTGATGGGGCTGTTCCTCGAAACCGACGCGTCCGCCGCCGGGCGCGGCGAGCGGGCGCAGCGCAAGGTGGAGGAGGCGCAGCGCCTGATCGAGGGGCGACTGCACGAGCCGTGGACCATCGCGCGGCTCTCGCGCGAAGTGGGCCTCAACGAGAAGAGCCTGAAGTCCGCCTTCCGCGCCCAGGTGGGGCAGTCGATCCACACCTACCTGACGCAGGTGCGGGTCGAGGCGGCGGCAAACATGCTGTCAACGGGCCAGACCGTGACGGAGACGGCGCTCGCCACCGGCTTCACAAATCTCAGCCATTTCAGCAAGACGTTCCGGAAGGTGACGGGCTTCTCCCCCAGCAGCCTGAACCGCCGCCGGTGACGACCCGGCTCCGGCCCGCCCTGCTTTGGTCCGGCAGAGCCTCCGTGGCCCGGCCGGAAGGTCGCGGGATCAGCCGCCCTTCTGCTCGGACGCCTGCTTGACCGCCGGCTCCGCTTCCTTGACGGGCGCGGGGGCCTCGGCGGCATCGAGGCCGCCCGCGAGCTTCTTGGTGATCTTGGCGAGATCGTCCGGCTCGGGCTTCAGGTCCTTGGCGTGGGTCCACTGGAACGTGGCTTCCAGCTTGCGGCCGACCTTCCAGTAGGCATCGCCCAGGTGGTCGTTGATGACCGGGTCCTGCGGCTTCAGCTCCACCGCGCGCTCCAGCTCCTTCACCGCGTCTTCATAGCGGCCGAGCCGGTAATAGGCCCAGCCGAGGCTGTCCACGATGTAGCCGTCGTCCGGGCGCAGCGACACGGCCTTGCGGATCATGTCGAGCCCTTCCTGGAGGTTCACGCCCTGATCCACCCAGCTATAGCCGAGATAGTTGAGGACATGGGGCTGGTCCGGAAAGAGCTGGAGGGCCTTCTTCAGGTCGCTTTCCGCCGCCGACCATTGCTTGCTGCGCTCATTGCAGATGCCGCGGAAATAGAACAGCGTCCACGCATTGCGCTGCGGATCGGGAACAAGGCTGATGGCCTGGCCATAGGTGGTGGCGCAATCGCCGAACATCTTGCGCCCGCGCTCGATGCCGCCAAGCGCGACGATGGCGTCGAGGTCCTTGGGGTCCGACTTGATGAGGTCGGTGAGGTGCTTGCGCGCATCGTCGAACTTGTCGGTGGCGTCGAGATTGACCGCGAGCTGCACCTCGGCGTTGGACTTCAGCGGCGAGCTGTCCGGCACCTTCAGATAGACCTCGATGGCCTTTTCCGGCTGCTTCATCTGCTCATAGAGATCCGCCAGCGTGAGGCCGGCGAGCGGATGGTCGGGATAGAGCCAGAGCGCGAGCTGCAGATAGACCAGCGCGAGGTCTTCCCCGCCCTGTCGGGCGAGCGCGGCGCCGAGTCCATAAAGCACTTCGGCGGCGCCTTCCTGCGGGGTCTTGATGAGGACGGGAAGCGACTTGCCCGCCTTCAGGTCCGCGATCGCGGCCTGGGCCAGCGGGTGGCGCGGCACCACCTTGAGGAAGGCTTCATACGCCTCGATCGCGGTCGCGGCATTGGCATTGCGCGACGCCCAGCGGCCATAGGCATCCACCGCCCGCACCGAGGCAGGATCGAACTTCATGGCCGCTTCCAGCCGCTTGCCTGCTTCCTTCTTCTGGCCGGCGGCATCGAGAATGAGCCCGGCATTCAGGTCCTTGAAGGCGGAGTACCAGTCCGGACCCTGAAGCCGGTCGATCATCTCCACGCCGGCCTTGGAATTGCCGGAGCCCAGCATGGTCCAGGCGGCGATCAGCGTGGCCGTGAGGTCTCCGATGGGGCCGCGCACGGACAAGGACAGATTGGTGCGGGCGCGCTGATACTCGTTCTTCTTGATGGCCCGCGCCGCAAGGACAAGTCGGGCAATGCGGTGGGAGCGGTCGAGCTTCACCAGCCGCTCGGCCAGCGGCACCGCATTGTCGAGGTCGCCGTCCACCAGCATGGCGAAAAAGGCGCGTTCGAGGATTTCCTCGTTACGCGGGTCCATCTTCAGCAGCGCCCGCAGATAGGCGACGGCGGCGTCGGTGTCGCGCTCGGCCGTGGCGACCCGGGCCGCAAGATAGCTGCCGGAAACGGTGGTGTCGGTCACCGGGGGATAGTCCGCCCGCGCGCCCTGGGGCAAGGCCAAGGTGAGGCTCGCACAGAGCGCGGCGGTAAGGGCGAGAGGCGAGCGAGAAAGTGAGATCTTCACCGGGCGGCTATCCTGAAGGTCCCCAGGGTGCGCTGGCACCGTCGGCAGCGCCCCTGGCTGCGACGGTTTGGGCGAATCACCCTCGGCAATGAACGACGTGTCGCAGTCCCGCCCGGCCAGGCACGGATCTTTCCGGCGGATCGAGCTCTCGCGTCAGCAAAATCGCGGCACATGGCGGGAGCATGGCGGGTTTCCTCCCGCATCGCAAGCAGGTGCTGGTGCCTGCCGGAACGGCATGTCTTGCCGCTGGCGGGGCAAGCGGCCATAAGTTGCGGCCATGCAAGAGCTTGTGGCCCGCGCCCC
>NCCY01000370.1 GCA_002279855.1 Rhizobiales bacterium 12-68-15 | reverse complement strand
AGGCCGCTGCGCACGAACACGCCGGCATCGCGCGGCTCGGCGCGGGAAAAGTCCACCGTGGAGACCTGGTCGAGATCCTTCGCGCAGGTGGCGGGGCCGAGCACGATGCCCACATTCTGCGCCCACGGGCCGAGATCCGGCAGCACACGGGACGCGGGCAGGTCGCGGGCCGCGTCGCCCGCCGCGCCGATGGCGCGTTCGCCCTGCCGGAGCGCGGCGACGAAATCCTCATATTCGCCTTCCCGCGCCTCGCGGCCATTGACGAACAGCCGGGCCGCATCGGGGGCGGCATAAAGCGGGGCGCCGGCCTGCGTGCCCAGCGCCACCAGAGGATTGGCGGCGGCGTCATAGAGCCGGAGGGCGCCGAGATCCACCGGCGCGCAGCGGCGATGCCGGCGGCGCCCGCGCCCACGATCACCACATCCACCGTGCCCGAGGTCTGCCCCAGCGCCCGCGCGGCGCCGAGCCCGGCGAGCGGGAGGGCTGCGGCGCCGGCAATGAAGGCACGGCGGGAGAGGGGGGCAGGGCGGTGCATCACGCCGCGCACGCTATCATGCCCTCCGTCGGGAGGCGAAGGCAGGAGCGTTTTCTGCTCATGCCTGCCGCTCGGCGACGAAGCGGGCGGCCTCCGCCAGCACCGCGCCCCGCGCGCCGAAGGGGATGAGCGCGGCCTGCGCGTCGCGCACCAGATCGGCGAGCAGCGCGCCCGCCGCCGCCCGGCCCAGCGCCGCGACGAGGGTGGCCTTGCCCGCGCCGTCATCCTTGCCCACCGCCTTGCCCATGGCTTCCGCCGAGCCTTCCAGATCGAGGATGTCGTCGGCGATCTGGAACGCCGCCCCCACCGCGCGGCCATAGGCGGCAAGCGCGGCGCGTGCCTCCGGTCCGGCGCCGCCCAGCACGGCGCCCATGTCCACGGCGGCGGCGAGCAGCGCGCCGGTCTTCATGGCCTGGAGGTCGCGGATCTGGCCCAGCGTGAGGGCAAGGCGCGTTCCGCCGGCAAACCGGCCCTCGGCGGCGAGATCGAGAATCTGTCCCCCCGCCATGCCGCCAAGGCCCGATGCCCGCGCCAGAACCCGCACCAGTTCGATCCGCCTTGCCGGGTCGGGATGGGCATCGGGGCCGGACAACAGGTCGAAGGCGAGCGTCAGAAGGCTGTCGCCGGCCAGGATGGCGGTCGCTTCCCCAAATGCGGCATGGACGGTGGGGCGCCCGCGCCGCAGCAGGTCGTTGTCCATGGATGGCAGGTCGTCATGGATCAGGGAATAGCAGTGCACGCATTCCAGCGCGCAGCCGGCTGTTACCGCCTGTTCCGGCGCCAGCCCGAACAGCGCGGCCGCCTCGATGACGAGGAAGGGCCGCAGCCGCTTGCCGCCGTCCAGCGATCCATGGCGCATGGCGTCCAGCAGGCGCGGCGGGCGCAGGCGCTCGCCCGGCAGCGGCGCATCGGCCAGCGCCGCCACGAGCCGGGCCTCGGTCAGGTCTGCGGCGGCCCGGAGCCGCGCGGGAAGGGAGAGGTCGGTCACCGGATCACGCCACGCTCATGGACACTGCCCGTGGGGGTGCCCCAAGGTGCCCGCCGGGTCAAGCACCGCGCAGCGGAACCCGAGCTTCGGCACGGCCGTTTCGGCAGGGGCGGCATCGGCCGCCAGGTGGGGAGGCGGAGCGGAATGAAGCTTTTGCGGCGCGCGGCGCTGGTTCTTCTGGTCATCGCGGCGCTGCCGCTGGTGCTCTCCGTGCTCTATGCGGTGATCAATCCGGTCTCCACCCTCATGCTGTGGCGCTGGGTGCAGGGCGAGCGGGTGGAGCGGATCTGGACCCCTCTCGCCGACATGTCCCCCGTTCTGGTGCGCACCGTGGTCGCCTCCGAGGATGCCGGCTATTGCCGCCACTGGGGCGTCGATCCCGGCGAGATCCGTGCCGCCATCGAGAAGGCGGACGACGATATCGGCGAGGCGCGGGGCGCCTCCACCATCCCCATGCAGGTGGCCAAGAACCTGTTCCTCTGGAACAGCCGCTCCTTCGTGCGCAAGGCGATCGAACTGCCGCTGTCGCTCTGGCTCGACCTCGTTCTCAGCAAGCGCCGGCTGCTGGAAATCTACCTCAACATCGCCGAATGGGGGCCGGACGGAGAGTTCGGGGTGGAGGCGGGCGCCCGGCGCGCCTTCCGCAAGGGGGCGGACGAGATGACCGCGTCGCAGGCCGCCCTGCTCGCCGTCATGCTGCCCAACCCCCACCGCCGCGATGCCGGCCGCCCCGGCCCCGGCCTGCGCCGGCTGGCGGGCGGGCTGGAA
>NCCY01000369.1:4094-5998 GCA_002279855.1 Rhizobiales bacterium 12-68-15 | reverse complement strand
GCGAGGGCGGGGCGCAGGCGGTTGGGGGGCTGGATGGTGCTCATGACCCGGCTTTCACTCCGTCGCCGTCAGTTCTCGCCGCCGCCGAGGGCGTGGACGTAGATGGTCAGCATGTTGACCACGGCGGGATCCAGGCGCGGGCCCCAGGCCGGCATCACGCCGCCGCGGCTGTAGGAGACACTGCGCATGATGTCGCGCTTCTCGCCGCCATACAGCCAGATGCGGTCGGATAGGTTGGGCGCGCCGACATCCCGGTTGCCCTCGCCCCGCTCGCCATGGCAGGCGGCGCAGTTCTCGGCGAACAGCTCCACGCCGCGCGCGGCGGACGCCGCATCGGTGGCGCGGCCGGACAGCGACAGCACGTGTTCCGCCACGTCGCCCACCTGCGCCGCGGTCAGCACGCCGTCCGCCAGGAAGCGCGGCATCATGCTGACGCGCTCCTCCTCGCTTTCGCCGGCGCGGATGCCGTGGGTGATGGTGGCGCGGATCGCGTCATGCGTTCCGCCCCAGATCCATTCGTCATCGGCCAGCGAGGGGAAGCCGCCCACCGCGCCCTGGCCGCCCGCGCCATGGCAAGCGGCGCAGTTGTTGGCGAAGGCGATGCGCCCGCCGGCCACCGCGAAGGCGCGCAGTTCCGGGTCCGCCGCGATCTGCTCCGGCGTCGCCTCCCGCACCCGGTCCATCATCGGCGCCATGCGCGCCTGCGCCGCCTGCTGCTGTTCCACCACCGCTTCGCGGGCGATCCAGCCGGACAGGCCGGTGACGCCCTGGAACGGGAAGGCGGGATAGATGACGACCCAGACGGCGGCGAAGGCGATGCAGGCATAGAAGGTGTACAGCCACCACTTCGGCAGCGGCGTGTTCAGCTCCTTCAGCCCGTCCCACTCATGCCCGGTGGTCTCCTGGCCGGTGAGGCTGTCCTTCTCGATCTTGGTAGGCATTTGCTGGGACTCCTCAGCGCCGGCGGGCGGGTAGGTCTTCACGGAACGGGATCTGCCCGGCCTGCTCGAATTCCTGGCGCCGCCTGGGCGCCAGGACACGCAGCAGGATTCCGATGAAGAGAACGAAGAACCAGACCACCCAGAGGGTGGAGAAGACAGGTTGCAGAGAGACCAGGTCCATCACCGTGCTCCTCACTGCTGACGCAGCTGTTCGGGCGTCACGTCGCTGAAGCGGACGAGCGTGCCGAGCATCTGCAGATAGGCGACCAGCGCATCCATCTCCGTCACCACGCCCGCATCGCCGTCGAAGGCGCCCTGGCGGGCACGGGCGTAGCGGCCGGCGAAGCCGGTGGGGTCCGCCTCCGGCCGCGCCTGGGCTTCCAGGTCGGCGCGCGCATGGGCGATCATCTCCGGCGTGTAGGGCACGCCGACCGCCGCCTGCGCCCGCAGCCGCTCGGCGATGTCCGTGTAGTTCAGCGGCCGGTCGAGGAAGGCGTAGGGCGGCATGACGCTCTCCGGCACCACGGCGCGCGGGCTGCGCAGATGCGCCGCCTGCCAGTCATCCGAGTAGCGGCCGCCGACGCGCGCCAGATCCGGCCCGGTGCGCTTCGAGCCCCACTGGAACGGGTGGTCGTACATGCTCTCCGCCGCCAGGCTGTAGTGGCCGTAGCGTTCCAGCTCGTCGCGGAAGGGCCGCACCATCTGGCTGTGGCACAGGTAGCAGCCTTCGCGGACATAGATGTCGCGCCCGCTGAGCTCGAGCGGCGTGTAGGGCCGCACGCCCTCCACGCGCTCGATCGTGCTTTCCACCGTGAACAGCGGCACGATCTGCGCCAGGCCGCCGATGGAGACGGTGATGAGCGTGAGCACGCCCATCAGGATCAGGTTTCGCTCGATCGTTCCGTGATTGAACCAGCGCATCGTGGCTCTCCTTACTCGGCCGGGGCGGGGATGGGGGCGGCG
>NCCY01000369.1:0-4055 GCA_002279855.1 Rhizobiales bacterium 12-68-15 | reverse complement strand
GCTTCGGTGCGGGTCACCGTCATCCACAGGTTGAAGACCATGATCAGCGCACCGGTCAGGTAAAGCACGCCGCCCATCATGCGGATCACGTAGTAGGGGTGCATCGCCGCCACGCTCTCGATGAAGGCGTATTGCAGGAAGCCCAGCTCGTCATAGGCGCGCCACATCAGGCCCTGCAGGATGCCCGAGACCCACATCGCGGTGATGTAGAGCACGCTGCCCATGGTCGCGATCCAGAAGTGCCAGGACACCAGCTTCTGGCTGTACAGCGCCCGCTTGTTCCACAGCTTCGGGAACAGCCAGTACAGCGCGCCGAAGGTGATGAAGCCGACCCAGCCCATGGCGCCGGAATGCACATGGCCGATGGTCCAGTCGGTGTAGTGCGACAGGCCGTTCACGGCCTTGATCGACATCACCGGCCCTTCGAAGGTGGACATGCCGTAGAAGCCGACGGCGGTGACGGAGAAGCGCAGGCCGGGGTCGGTGCGCAGCTTGTCCCAGGCGCCGGACAGCGTCATCAGCCCGTTGATCATGCCGCCCCAGGACGGCATCCACAGCATCACGCTGAACACCATGCCGAGCGTCTGCGCCCAGTCGGGCAGCGAGGTGTAGTGCAGGTGGTGCGGGCCGGCCCAGATGTAGAGGAAGATCAGCGACCAGAAGTGCACGATGGACAGCCGGTAGGAATAGACCGGCCGGTCCGCCTGCTTCGGGATGAAGTAGTACATCATGCCGAGGAAGCCGGCGGTCAGGAAGAAGCCCACCGCGTTGTGGCCGTACCACCACTGGATCATCGCATCCTGCACGCCGGAGGCGAGGCCGTAGCTCTTCGCATGGCCCAGCGTGACCGGCAGCGCCAGGTTGTTGACGATGTGCAGCATCGCCACGGTGACGATGAAGGCGAGGTAGAACCAGTTCGCCACATAGATGTGCGGCTCCTCGCGCTTCAGGATCGTGCCGCCGAAGGCCACCAGGTAGTGCACCCAGACCACGGTCAGCCACAGGTCAACGAACCACTCGGGCTCGGCATATTCCTTGCCCTGCGTCACGCCGAAGACGTAGCCCAGCGCGGCCGCGACGATGAAGAACTGGTAGCCCCAGAACAGGAACCAGCCCATCTGGTCGCCGCCGAACAGGCGCGCCCGGCAGGTGCGCTGCACCACGTAGAGGCTGGTGCAGATCAGCGCATTGCCGCCGAAGGCGAAGATCACGGCGGAGGTGTGCACCGGCCGCAGCCGGCCGAAGGTCGTCCATTCGAGATCGAGGTTGAGCAGCGGCCAGGCGAGCTGCGATGCGATCAGCACGCCCACCAGGAATCCGGCCACCCCCCAGAAGACGGTTGCGATCGCGAAGGCCCTGACAGGGGCCTCCACATAGGGCTCGGACCGCGGCACCACGGCCGGTCCGGCCAGGTTCGCGGCGTAGCCTGCTGCAGCCATGGCAATACTCTCCCCTCGCCACACCGGGGTCGCGGAATCTGGCCGGTGTGCAGGCCGCAGATGACGCGCTTGGAGGCTTCGCGTCCTTGATGCGGATCAATTGCCGCGGTCGCCGCCGCGCGTATTCTGGCCCGAGGAAACACCCCGGAAACGAAGCGAAGCCGCATGCAAGACGTGTCCGCATCCCCCGTGCCTGCGACGAGCCCGGCGCTGGTGGGCCCCGTCCCGCCGGACCGGCCCTGGGTCTGGCTGGCGGCCGGCTGGCAGGACCTGATGGCGCTGCCGCATATCGGCTTCCTCTACGGTGCCGCCGTGGTCGCCGCCGGCTGGCTGCTGACCGGCCTGCTGCTGTCGGCCGGCGTGGCCTGGGCGGTGCTGCCGGCCACCGCCGGGTTCTTCCTGGTGGCCCCCCTGATCGGCGCCGGGCTGTACGAGGCCAGCCGGCGGCGTGAGGCCGGGCCGCCGCAACGGCGCCCAGCTTGCCCTGATGGGGGCGGCGCTGCTGCTGCTGCACCTGTTCTGGGTGCGCATCGCCGGGCTGCTCTTCGCCGTCTTCTTCGGCCTGGGCTTCTCCCCGGCGATCGAGACGCTGCCCATGGCCCTGCTGCGGTCGGACCAGCTGCTGCCCTTCCTGATCGTCGGCACCGGCTTCGGCTTCGCGCTTGCCTGCGTCGCCTTCGCCATGTCCGTCGTCGCCATCCCGATGATCGTGGACCGCGACATCTCGGTGGTGGAGGCGATCGTCACCTCCTTCCGCGTCACGCTGCTGAACTGGCGGGCGATGGCGCTGTGGGCCGGGCTGATCGTGGTGTTCACCGCCATGGCGCTGGTTCCCTTCTTCCTGGGCCTGGCGCTGGTGCTGCCGCTGGTGGGCCATGCCACCTGGCATGCCTATCGCGACCTGGTGCGCTGATCAGAACAGGTCGAAATCGCTCGCCCGGAAGGCCGCGGGGTCCAGGCCGGGCAGCACCACGCCACCACTGCCCAGCGGCAGGAAGCTGCCCACCGAGACAGCCCGCAGCGCCGCCAGGGCGTCCGCCCGGCCGGGGAAGCCCGTGGCCGGCACCAGAAGGCGGTCCAGCCCGGGCGCGAAGTCCAGCACCGTGTCGATGCCGGCGCTGGAATCCAGGATGAAGCGGTCCGCGCCCGCCCCGCCGCCCAGCGTATCGTCGCCCAGGCCGCCCTGCAGCGTATCGGCCCCCGCCTCCCCCAGCAGCAGATTGTCCTGCCCGTTGCCGGTGAGGCGGTTGCCCAGCCCGTTGCCGCGGCCGAACAGGGCGGCGCCCATCAGCACCAGGTCCTCCACCTGCGCCGGCAGCTCGGTGCCGCCGCCGCTGAGGATCGCCCAGACCGTGTCCTGGCCGGACCCCGCCGCCTCCACCACCTGGTCGGCGCGGGAATCGATCCAGAACAGGTCGTCCCCCGGCCCGCCGAGCAGCAGGGCGGGCAGGCGGTCGCCGGCCGCGCCGTCCAGCGTGTCCGCGCCCTCGTCGCCGCGCAGCACGTCGCCCGTGCCGCCGCCGCCGCGCAGCAGGTCGTCCCCCGCGCCGCCCTGCAGCCGGTCCGTGCCCGGCCCGCCCTCCAGCGTGTCCGCCCCCGCCCCGCCCTCCAGCAGGTCGGCCCCGGTGCCACCCTGCAGCAGGTCCGAACCCTCCCCGCCCAGCAGCGTGTCGGCCCCGGCATCGCCGGCAAGGCGGTCGGCGCCTGCGCCGCCGGTCAGCAGGTCGTTGCCCTCCGCCCCGGAGAGCCTGTCATCGCCCTCCCCGCCGGCCAGCAGATCGTCCTCGGCGCCGCCGTCCAGGCTGTCGGCCGCGGCGGCGCCCAGCAGCACATCGGCGCCGGCGCCGCCCAGCAGCGTGTCCGCCCCCGCCCCGCCCTCCAGCCTGTCGTGCCCCGCCGCCGTGCAGCGTGTCGTTGCCCTCGCCGCCCAGCAGCGAGTCGGCGCCCGCCTCGCCCAGCAGCAGGTCATGGCCGGGTCCGCCTTCCAGCCGGTCCGCCCCCGCCCCGCCGCGCAGCGTGTTGTGGCCGTCATTGCCCAGGATGGTGTCGGCGCCCGCGCCGCCCACGCCCACCAGGTCGCCGGCCCCGTAGCGGAAGCGGATACGCTCCACCGCCGCCGGCATGGCCAGGCTCCAGCTCACCACCACCTCGTCGATCCCATGGCCCGGCTGCTCGATCGCCACCTGGCCGGCGCTGCGCAGCAGATAGACGTCGTCGCCCCGCCAGCCGATGAGCCAGTCATTGCCGGCGCCGCCATCCAGCGTATCCGCGCCTTCCCCGCCATCGACGCGGTCATCACCACCGGGGGCACCGGCTTCACCGGCCGCGACGTGACCCCGGAGGCGGTGGAACCCCTGTTCGAGAAGCGCATGGAAGGCTTCTCCACCGTGTTCCACATGATCTCGTTCGCGAAGATCGGCACCTCGACCCTGCAAAGCCGGGCGACCGCCGGGGTCGCGCGCTCCACCTATATCTTCTGCCTGCCCGGCTCCCCCGGCGCCTGCAAGGATGGCTGGGACGAAATCCTCGTCAACCAGCTGGACGTGCGCTATCGCCCCTGCAATTTCGTCGAGATCCTGCCCCGGCTGGACGAGCACCTGCGCCGCGACAAGGCCA
>NCCY01000368.1 GCA_002279855.1 Rhizobiales bacterium 12-68-15 | reverse complement strand
TCTCCTCAAGGATGATGATGAGCACATCCTTGGCGATCTTGCCGGAAATGGTGCCGTCCGAGATCAGGTCCACGAGGTCGCCCACCTGCGCCGCCGAGACCGGCGTGCGGGAGATGGAGACGCCGGCGGTGTTCGCATAGGCGGCCACATCGCCCATGATCCAGTTGGCCACCAGCTTGGCGTTTCGGTTTGCGACGCCGCCGGCCTTCACGGCCTCCTCGAAATAATCCGCCGTCTCGCGCTCCGCCACGAGGATGGAGGCGTCATAGGGGGTCAGGCCGTATTCGGTGATGAAGCGCGCCTTCTTGGCGTCCGGCAGTTCCGGTAGAGCCTGTTCCAGCTCGGTGACGAAGCCGGCTTCCAGTTCCAGCGGCAGCAGGTCCGGATCGGGGAAATAGCGGTAGTCGTGCGCCTCTTCCTTGGAGCGCATGGAGCGGGTGACGCCCCGGCCCGGATCGAACAGGCGGGTTTCCTGGTCGATGACGCCGCCATCCTCGATGATGTCGATCTGGCGCCGGGCTTCCACCTCGATGGCCTGGCCGATGAAGCGGATGGAATTGACGTTCTTGATCTCACAGCGTGTGCCGAGATCATCGCCGGGGCGGCGCACGGAGACGTTCACGTCCGCGCGCAGGTTGCCCTTCTCCATGTCGCCGTCGCAGGTGCCGAGATAGCGCAGGATGGAGCGCAGCTTGGTCACATAGGCCCGCGCCTCCTCGGAGGAGCGCAGGTCCGGCCGGGACACGATCTCCATCAGCGCCACGCCGGAGCGGTTGAGGTCCACGAAGCTCTTGCTGGGCGAGAGGTCATGGATGGACTTGCCGGCATCCTGCTCCAGATGCAGCCGCTCGATGCCCACAATGATGGTCTCGCCGTCCGCGAGGTCCACGATCACCTCGCCCTCGCCGACGATGGGGCTCTTGTACTGGCTGATCTGGTAGCCCTGCGGCAGGTCCGGATAGAAGTAGTTCTTGCGGTCGAACACCGAGCGCAGGTTGATCTGCGCCTTCAGGCCAAGGCCGGTCCGCACCGCCTGCGCCACGCACTCCGCATTGATGACCGGCAGCATGCCGGGCATGGCCGCATCCACCAGCGACACATGGTCGTTGGGCGGGCCGCCGAAGGCGGTGGAGGCGCCGGAGAACAGCTTGGAATTGGAGGACACCTGGGCATGGATTTCCATGCCGATCACCACTTCCCAATCGCCAGTGGCGCCTTTGATGAACTTGCGGGCATCTGCGGGGCGGGCGTGGGCGTTCATTACATGTCCCTTGAGACCAAAATCCGTCCCTGTCCCCTACTCCCACCGGCTTCCTGGCGCAACCACGCGGGCAGCACCGCAGGCGCCCCGCGCCGCCTTGCGGCTACATTGCGGGAATAGGCACGCCGGGTCCGCACGGGGCGGGGGAGGAAGGCGAACAGCGATGGATGCGATCACCACGGACCGGCTGGTCCTGCGGAATTTCACGGCGGCCGATGCCGAGGGGCTTCTCGGCTATCTGCGGGCGCCGAGGGCCAGTTGCTTCCTGTCTCTCCGGCTGGACGACCTTGCGGCCGCGACCCGGGAGGCGGAGGCGCGCAGCGCCAGCGACGACCAGGTGGCCGTGTGCCTGCGCGAGACCGGCACGCTGATCGGCGATCTCTTCTGCATGCCCGAGCCGCCCGACACCTTCTCGGTCGGCTGGAACTTCAATGCGGAGTATTCCGGCGCAGGCTATGCCTTCGAAGCGGCGCGGGCGCTGTTCGGCATCCTGTTCAACACCCGGCAGGCCCGGCGCCTTTATGCCTATGTGGAGGTGGACAACACCGCCTCCCGCCGCCTGTGCGAGCGGCTGGGCATGCGGCCATGCGGCGCGAGGGCCTGTTCAAGGAATTCATCTCGTTCCGCACCGACGCGGAGGGTGTCCCGATCTATGAGGACACCATGCAATATGCGCTGCTGCGACGGGAATGGACGCCCTGACCGGGTGCGGTCCTCTGGCCGCGCGGAGATGCCGAGGGGACCGGCGGTTCACTTTCTTCACGGGAAGCAGTGTCCACCGCGCCCGAAAATGCTCTAGAAGCCTCCTTCAGCCGGAGCCGGCTTCGCAAGGACAGGGGCATCCGCCAGGCACATGCGCATTGCTTCCATATCGCTGGTGAGGGACGAGGCCGACATCCTGGAAGGGTTTGTGCGGCACAACCTGCACTTCGTCGATCGCATGTACATCATCGACGACCGCTCGACGGATTTCTCGCCGGAGATCCTGCGCCGCCTCGCCGCGGAAACCGACCGGGTGCAGCTTCTGGACGATGGCTGGACCGGCGCCTTCCATCAGGCGAAGCGCACCACCGCCGCCATGCGCCTCATCATGACCCATGACGACTGGGACATCATCCTGCCGCTGGACGGGGACGAGTTCATCGCCGCGCCGGACCGCGCCGTGTTCGAGGCCGACCTTGCCGCCATCCCGCCCGGCATGGCGGGGGCGTTTGCGGAACTGCGCTATTTTGCCGGCCCGAACGACGACATGTCCATCCTTGACCCTCTCGTTCGGGTACGGACCGCGCTGGGCCATGATCCGACCGGCATGTTCAAGAGCCTCGCGACCCGGCAGCTGCTGAAGGAGCCCACCCTCGCCTTTGACGAGGGCAATCACACCCTTCTCACCCATGGCGTGCGGGTGCCCACCCGCACGCTCCCCCGCGCGCCGCTGGCCCATTTCGCCATCCGCTCGGTAGACCAGATCGCGGTGAAGTGCCTGAAGCATTATGTCGGCTGGCGCAGCCGGGAAGACTACACGGCCAACTTCGTGCCGACACTGGTGGGCGGGGCGGAAGCTCTGAAGGCCGAACCGCGCTTCGCGCTCGCCCCCTCGGCGGCGGTCATCCCCGCCTATTGCGCCGGCTATCCGCTGGAGCACGGCATGGACCGCCCCTTTGTCGAGCGGCGCGGCACGCTGAAATGGCCGG
>NCCY01000092.1 GCA_002279855.1 Rhizobiales bacterium 12-68-15 | reverse complement strand
TGCCTGCGCACCGGCACCTGGCCGGACCGGCTGCATGACGTGGAGGAGATGGAGAAACTGATCCTCGATGAGGCGGCCAACAAGGCCGATGCCGAAGCCATCAGCCGGGGGGCGCTGTGATGTTCATGCTGTCCGATCCGGCACTCGGCATCCTTATGCTGGTGCTGTTCATCCTGTTCCTGCTGCTCGGCTTTCCCATTGCCTTCACGCTCATGGCGCTCGGCGTGGGCTTCGGCTACGTGACGCGGGGCGACACCGTCTTCCAGCTTTTCGTCCAGCGCACCTACAGCGTGATGGCGAACGACGTTCTTATCTCCATCCCGCTGTTCCTGTTCATGGGCTATGTGGTGGAGCGCGCGAACATCCTCGACCGGCTGTTCCGCGCCATCCAGCTCGCGGCCGGATGGGTGCCAGGTTCGCTGGCGGTGGCGACCCTCATCACCTGCGCCATGTTCGCCACCGCCACGGGCATCGTGGGCGCGGTGGTGACACTGATGGGCCTGCTGGCCTTTCCGGCCATGCTGCGGGCCGGCTATGATACCAGACTGGCGGCGGGCGTGGTGTGCGCGGGCGGGTGCCTCGGCATTCTCATTCCGCCCAGCGTCATGCTGATCCTGTATGGCGCGACGGCCGGCGTTTCGGTGGTGAAGCTCTATGCTGCCGCCTTCATCCCCGGACTGATGCTCACCAGCCTGTATGTCGGCTATGTGGTGGTCCGGGCCATGCTGAATCCCGCCATGGCGCCGAAACTGCCCCCGGAGGCAAAGGCCAGTTCTGTGGGGGAGATCGTGCTGGCACTGGCCACGTCCTTCTTCCCGCTGGCCGTTCTCATCTCCGGCGTGCTGGGCGCCATCGTGCTCGGCCTCGCAACGCCCTCGGAGGCAGCGGCCATCGGCGCTGCGGGCGCCGTCATCCTGGCCGTGGCCTATCGCTCCTTCTCCTTCACCAAGCTGAAGGAAAGCGTGTTCCTCACCGCCCGTGCCTCGGCGATGGTGTGCTGGCTGTTCGTGGGCTCGGCGGTGTTCTCGGCCGTGTTCGCCCTGCTGGGCGGCCAGCAGGTGGTGGAGAACTTCGTGCTCTCCCTCAATCTGGGCTCCGTCGGCTTCCTGCTGCTGACCCAGGCGATCATCTTCGTGCTGGGCTGGCCGCTGGAATGGACGGAGATCATCGTCATCTTCCTGCCCATCTTCTTGCCGCTGCTGGACAATTTCGGCGTGGATCCGATCTTCTTCGGGGTTCTGGTGGCGCTCAACCTCCAGACCTCGTTCCTGTCCCCGCCGGTGGCCATGGCCCCCTTCTATCTGAAGGGAGTCGCGCCGAAGAATGTCTCCATCGAGCAGATCTTCTCCGGTGTCATGCCCTTCCTCTACATCGTCATTTTCTCCATGATCATGCTCTATCTGTTTCCGGGCATCGCGCTCTGGTTGCCGAATGCGCTTTATGGATGAGAACTGATGGCACTCTCACGCGCGGCGGCCCTGTTCACCGTCGGCTATGAGCAGACCACCCCCGGCGCCTTCCTGCGCAGCCTGGAAGGCGCCGGGGTCGATCTTCTGGTGGATGTGCGCGCGGTCGCGGCCTCGCGCCGGCCCGGCTTCTCGAAGTCGGCGCTTGCGGCTTCAGTGTCGGAGCGCAGCATCGGCTATGTACATCTCCGGGCGCTGGGAACGCCCAAGGAGGGGCGCCTCGCCGCCCGCTCGGGCGATCATGCGGCGCTGATGCGCATCTACAACGCCCATCTCGAAAGCCCGGCGGCACGCGAGGGGCTGGACGAACTGGCGAGCCTCGCGCAGGGGCGCCGCATCTGCCTCATGTGCTTCGAGCGCCATGTGGAAGGCTGCCACCGCCTGCGCCTCGCGGAGATCATCAGTGCGCGCCTGCCGCTCGCGGTGACGCATCTGATGCCCGATCCGTTCTGACCCGGCCGCCTTCAGATCGGTCAGGACGGGTCGAACACCACCCCGCCGCAGGCCGGGGCGGAAACGCCCGTGGTGGTGGGAAAGGTGAGCGGGAGGCCACGCACCGTCCGCACCGCCAGGAAACCGAAGGCGTGGGCCTCCAGCCCATCCACCGACCAGCCCACCGTCTCGGCGGAGAGCACCGGACGGTCGAGGCGGGAGGCGAGCGCCCGCAGCAGCGTCGGATTGCGCGCCCCGCCCCCGGCCACCAGCCATGTGGCGGGCGGCTCGGACAGATGGGACCGGATCGCCGCCACCGTCGCGGCGGTCAGCTCCGTCAGCGTCGCGGCGCCGTCCTGCGTGCTGAAAGCGTCAAGCCTGATACGCTCCGCGGCAAAGGCGCGAAAACTGTTCCGGTCCAGAGACTTGGGCGGCGGCTGGCGGAAGAAGGGATGGTCGAGGACCATGGCGATCGCCGCAGCGTCCGCCTGCCCCGCCGCTGCGGCCCGTCCATCCTCATCGAACGGGCGGCCGGTGCGGGCGAGCATGAAATCATCCAGCAGCGCATTGCCCGGCCCGGTGTCGCAGGCGACGGGCGGACGGTCGGCGGAGATGACGGTCACATTGGACACGCCGCCCACATTCAGCACCGCCAGCGGCAACGGCAGGGACAGGCCCCGCGCCAGCGCCTGATGGAAGACAGGCACGAGCGGCGCCCCCTGCCCGCCCGCCGCCACATCCGCCGCGCGAAAATCCGCCGCCACGCGGGTTCCGAGCCCGCGCGCAAGCTCCGCACCGAGGCCGATCTGGACGGTGAGGCCGGTTTCCGGGCGGTGGAACACCGTCTGGCCGTGAAAGCCGACCACATCGATATCGCCGGGCGTGAGCCGCAGGCTGTCGAGCAGGCGCAGGACCGCCTCGGCATGAAGATCGGTGATGATGCGCTCCGCCGCCGCAAGCCGTCCCGGGCGGGCATCGCGGCGGTTGAGGCCGCGCGCATCCTCCATGGCGCCGGCCAGAAGGCGGCGGGTCGCGACGTCATAGGGCAGCGTCAGCGTCGGGCCGAGCCAGTGCACGGCCTCGCCGTCCGTATCGATGAGGGCGGCGTCGATCCCGTCCATGGACGTGCCGCTCATGAGGCCGAGGGCGCGCATGCCTCACCCGCCCGTGGCGAAGACAAGCCGGGGCAGAAGCGCCTCCGGCTCCGGCGGGCGCGCGGCAAACGCCTCGGGAATGGCGAGCGCGCCCAGCGGCCGGCGCTTCAGGCAGCGCAGCACTTCGGCGCGGTCCTCCCGCACGAGCATGCGGATGAGGTCGCTGGCCTCGCGCGGCAGGGCGGCATAATTGCCCCGGTAGATAATGCGCTTGATGGCCATGTCCTCCAGTTCCCCCCGCCCCTGCCGGAGCAGGCGGTTCCAGTGGCGCTTGCGGTCCGCATGGTTCCAGGGCGACAGCGGCCGGAAGCTCCAGGTGGCATCGGGCGCCACTGCCATGAACGCGTTGGTCCAGGGCGTGCCGAGGGCGTCGAGATCGTGCATCACGGCGGAACCGAGAAGCCCGTCGCCGCGATAGAGCCCCACGGGCAGATGAAAGCCGGTCTCCCGCATGCGGGCGAGGAAATCGCCCCGCAGCGCGAACAGGGAGCCGTGCAGGCCGGGATTGACCACCATCTCCGCCGCCATGGCCGCCGCGCTGCGCCCGACGCTCGGCACCGCCGCCGCCGCCCGTGCCTGCGGCGCCCCCGCCAGTGCGGCTTCGAGCGCCGTGAAGGAGCCCGGCGTGATCATGGCGTAGGCGTCCACCATGAAAGCGACGTCGGCGGGGCCTGCGAGGCGATGGATCACCTGGTTGATGGCATTGGACTTGTCGGGGTATGGGATGTCATAGACGCTGAACGGCACGCCAATGCGCGGCGCGGCCTCTGCCAGGGCTTGGGCCGAACCGTCCGACGTGCCGTTCAGGACGACAGACACATGGGCATCGCGCCCGCTGGCGGCGCGCGCGACATGCTCCAGACAGGAAACGAGGGTGGGACGCTCGTTGCGGGCAAACACGGCGATGCTCCACGCATGAAAACGTGGCGGGGCATCCTGGATTGGCTTAGTCAGCAAGCTCTCCCCCAGCTTAGGCATCAAGACCCGATATGAGCGCGTTCAAATCCGACCTGCTCCGCACCCTCGAAGAGCGCGGCTACATCCACCAGTGTTCCGACCCGGAGGGCCTCGACCGCAAGGCCGTGGAAGGGCAGATCACCGCTTATATCGGCTTCGACGCCACCGCATCCAGCCTGCATGCGGGGCATCTGCTGTCCATCATGATGCTGCGCACCCTCCAGCGCACCGGCCACCGGCCGATCGCACTGATGGGCGGCGGCACCACCAAGATCGGCGACCCGTCCGGCAAGGACGAGGCCCGCAAGATGCTGACCGACCAGCAGATCAACGACAACATCGCCTCCATCCGCAAGGTGTTCGCCCGCTTCCTGGATTTTTCCGGCGGCGCGCTGATGGAAAACAATGCGGTCTGGCTGGACGAGCTGAAATACATCCCGCTCCTGCGCGAGGTAGGGCCGCACTTCACCATCAACCGCATGATGACGTTCGATTCGGTGAAGCTGCGGCTGGAGCGCGAGCAGCCCCTCACCTTCCTCGAATTCAACTACATGATCCTTCAGGCCTACGATTTCGTTGAACTGGCAAAGCGCCATGGCTGCGTGCTCCAGATGGGCGGCTCGGACCAGTGGGGCAACATCGTCAACGGCATGGAACTGGGCCGGCGCATGCACGGGCTCGACCTGTTCGCGCTGACCACGCCCCTGCTCACCACCTCCTCCGGCGCCAAGATGGGCAAGACGGCGGGCGGCGCGGTGTGGCTCGATGCCGACCTGCTGGCGCCCTATGAATACTGGCAGTACTGGCGCAACACCGGCGATGCCGACGTGGTGCGGTTCCTGAAGCTGTTCACGGAACTGCCGCTGGACGAGATCGCCCGCCTCGGCGCGCTGGAGGGCCAGGAGATCAACCTCGCCAAGGAGGTTCTCGCCACCGAGGCCACCGCCCTGCTGCACGGCCGCGCGGCGGCGGAAGAGGCGCAGCGCACCGCCCGCACCACCTTTGCGGATGGCGGGCTCGCGCTGAACCTGCCGACATTCCCCATCGAGACGGCGCAGCTTGAAGCCGGCCTGCCGGTCACCGGCGCCTTCGTGCTGGCGGGCCTCGTGCCTTCCACCAGCGAGGCGCGGCGGCAGATCAAGGGCGGCGGCCTCAAGGTGAACGACGCCACCGTGACCGACGAGAAAGCCACCCTCACCCCCGCCGACCTCACCGGCGAAGGCGTCATCAAGCTCTCCATGGGCAAGAAGAAGCACGTTCTCCTGAAGCCGTGAGACGCCAAAGTGGCGCGGGCAGAGCCCGCGCCGTTTCTCCGAGCCTCAGCGGGTGGGGCCGAGATCCCCGTCCACGTCCCTGCCGAGGTCCGTGCGCCAGGGGCGCCAGACCTCCAGCGCGACCAGCACGCCCACCAGCACCACCGCCAATCCGAGCGCGAGCACGGGATAGGACAGGCCCGTGAGGTCCATAAAGGTGATCTTGCCCGGCCCGGAGGCGAACAGGAGCGGCTTGAGCGCCGGCTCCGCATAGCCGAAGACGGCAGCGCCCGCGAGGCCGCCCAGCAGGGTGAAAATGGCGTCGCGATAGCCCACGCCTACCTGCGCCAACACCGTTCCGGGACAGGCGCCCGCGAGGGCGATTCCGGCCCCGAGCATCAGCCCGCCGATCACGTCGGCCGCATAGAAGGTGGCTTTGGGACCGAGTTTGACGAGGCCGAAGCCATGCAGGGCCGCGATCACCACCGCGCCGGTAGCGACGGCAGTGAGGAACACCTTCAGCATGATGAAGTTCCGGAACTGCATCTGACCCACGATCATGCCCGGCTCGAACACGCGGGACTTCTCAAGGGTGAAGCCGAACACGGCGCCCATGACGAGGCCGATGAGGATGGCTTGAAGCAGCGACATGGACAGATCTCCCGACTGAATGTGCGTCAGATCCGGCGCAGCACGAGCAGCGCCGTGGCGATCCCGCCGACGAACATGAAGGTGACCGCAAGAGTGGAGGACACCGCCATCTGAGCCATGCCCGAGAGGCCATGGCCGGAGGTGCAGCCATCGGCGATGCGGGCGCCGAACAGCATCAGGAAACCGGCACCGAAAGCGAGCGCATAGCGCATCACGGGACTGGAGGTGCCGAGGGCCCGCTGCCAGACGGGAGAGATGGCGTGACGGCGCGCGCCCGAAATCCGCATGGAGGCAAAGGCCCCGAGCGCGATCCCCACCACCAGCGCCACCTGCCACCAGTTCTTGGGCGTGAGCGCGATGTGCTTCGCCACATAGTCGATCCTGCCGGCCATGGGGTCCACGAGGGAGGCCAGCAGGCCGCCGACCGTCACATAGGAGGAGGATGCGCCAAGCGCCGTCTCGATCAGCAGAAAGGCGGGCACCTGCAGCAGACCGATGAGGATGCCGGCAGCATAAGGCGACCAGGCCTTCACCCGGAGCGCGTGAAGGATACCGCCCGTCGCGGTGGGATGGGTGGCGGACGGAAAGGACGAAGGCAAGGACATGGAAGCCTCCTAAATCCCGGCGGGCACGACGGCCCCGGATGCAGCCATGACACAGTACATTCACAAATCATAAATTCAAATATTTGAATGATTAGGGAAAATACGGAGGATGCACGGCCGCGCGTGCCGTCTCGCTATGGAAGGACAGGCGCGATGGATGAGAGGCCGTGCTCCTGCGGCCCGACGGGAACACGACCGAAAGCGCTCTGAAGGCGGAAGGTCGAAAGTACGGATCACGGCGCGCGCGATCCGCGTCCTTGGCCTATTGCCGGGGCGGAGGCGGGGCGACCGTCGTGTCGCGGAACTCGAACATCTTGCGCAGGAAGCCCGGCGCGACGGCCGAGAGCGGGTTGACCGTCAGGCGCGGCCCGCTCATGGGGCCGACGATCTCAAAGGTCACACCCAGCAATCCCTCATTCGGCCCCCCGGTCAGCAGCATGCCGATGATCGGGATCTTGGCGAACAGGTTATTGAGGCCGTAGGCCGGCACATAGGTGCCGCGCATTGCGACACGCTCGGCCGCAAAATCCACCGTCCCGTCCACGGTCGCGCCTGCCACCGGGCCGAAGATCGCACCGTCCCGCACGGTGATGGAACCCGGCGTGCGTGTGAACTTGGCCTGTGCCTTCTGGAAGGCGGCGGTTCCCGGTTCGGCCCGTCCGGAGGAATCGCGCGCCGCCGAGGCCAGGATGTCGAGGCCCGGCTCCCCGCGCACCACGAAGTCGCGCAGGTTGATGGAGCCCTCCTGCGGCGCATCCCCGCCGCGCGGCGGATCGGTGACGACCCACAATTCGCCGCCGTCGATCTTGGAATAGATATCGAGGAAGCGGAACACCGCGCCGGCGTCCGAAGTGGTCATCATCAGGGCATTGCGGCCGTTCACGGGCCGGATGTCACCGCTGACCGTGCCCTCCCGGCCGGCGCGGGCGGTCATGGCGAAGCTGCGCAATTCCGTGCCCCGCCGCCCGACGGAGAGATTGAACTGGCGCAGCACCTCGCCATTGTTACCCGTGATGGCGCCGACCGTGGCATCGACATCCACATCCTGGTTGCGGGCTTTCGGGCTGTTCTTCGATGCCGGGGTGTTCCCGGTGCCGACGAGGCTCTTCATGATGCCGCGCGCGTCGATCACCTCGCCATTGATCCGCACCTTCAAAATATCGCCGGAGCGGTTGGCGGAAAGGCTCGCCTTGTCGCCATCGCCAAGCTGGAAGGTGGGAAAGTTCGCGCCGAGAATGTCGCCATTGTCGGCGATCTCGATCCAGCCGCGCACCAGCGTGCCCGAGCCTTCCAGCGTCAGGTCATTGATCCGCACCGTCTTGCCGGCATCGGTGGAGGCAAAGCGTGCCTTCAGCGGCTTGCCCGGCGGTTTGGTGAGGCCGGGAACGAGATCGACGATACGCGCTGCCGTAAGGTCCAGTTCGATATTGGCGCGGGTGATCACATTGTCGGTCGTCCCCGTCAGCTTGACGAGAACGGGGCCGATCACGGCCGGCAGGTTGAGGCCGAGCTTCCCGCGTGCCGTATCGTCCAGCGTGGCATTGACCTTCACGTTGGCGTCGGCGACATCCTTCTTCTTCTCATATTCGAAGCTCATGGGCGCCCCGGCGATCTTGCCATCGCCGCGCAGCAGGATGCCCGCAGGGGTCGCAAACGCCGCCACCGTCGCGCCTTCCAGCCGGTGGTCGCCGAAAATGGCGTCCACGCCGAAGTCGCTGAGTGTCGCCTCCACGGAATAGGTGGTGTCGGACGGGTCCTGAACCTGCCGGAAATGAATGTGGATCTGCACCAGCGCGGAAAGCTTGCCGCGCGTGGTGGAGGGGTCATAGGCGGTGCCGGTCGGCCCCTTCAGGGCCTCCATGCCCAGAAGTTCGATGCCCGCATCTGCCGGGCCGTTGATCTTCACCTGAATCTGCGCCTTGGGCTCCCGGGGGAAATAATCCCCCATGAAGAAGGTGCCCTCCGACATGGAGAGCTTGCGGTTCTGGGGCGTGACAACCACCGCTTCCGGCATGTCCGCCCGCACGCTGCGCCCCGTCACCGACACGACGAGCCGCGCGTCACGGATCGGCGGCAGCCCCTTCAGGGCGAGGATCTGGAAGCCGCTGCCGGACAGTTCCATGCGCACCGCATCCTCGGGCAGCGGCACCTGCTTCTGCCCGATCAGGTCGATGGGCATGTTCACGGCGAGCTTGACGCCGTCCACCGTGCCGCCGGTGACGTTCTGGAGCACATAATCGCGGGCGGGCGGCGCGATGGAGACCGGCCAGAAACGCCGGACGGTGGAGGCCGGCATGCGCGAGCCGGTCGCATCGAGGCGGATGGCCGGAACGTCGATGCCGAATTCGGCCGCCCCGGTGAAGGACAGGCTGCCCACGGCGCTCTGCAACTGGCCATTTTCAAACGTCAGCCGCTTGGCGCCGGGAATGTAGCGTCCGGTGACGTTCACCTGCTCCACCAC
>NCCY01000091.1 GCA_002279855.1 Rhizobiales bacterium 12-68-15 | reverse complement strand
CACCTCGCCCACGGTGGCATCGGTGACCACCAGCCGCCCGTCGCGCCAGGCGCCGATATCCTCCACCGGCACCTGCTCGCGCGTCACCGCATGGCTCGTGGTGTCGTAATGCAGCCGCTCGCCGGGCACCATGGTTCGGGCGGCCTCGGCCCCGAACGTCGCCTGCACCGCGCCGCGCGCCAGCGCCACGACGGCCGTCTCCGCGCCAAGGCGCACGTCGAAGGCGGTGCCGAGAACCCGCACCTCCGCTTCCCCCGCATCCACCACGAACGGGCGGGACGGATCCGGCTTGACGTCGAAATAGGCTTCGCCCGAGATGAGGCGCACGGTGCGCCGCCCCGGCGCAAAGCGGGTTGCCAGCGCGCTGTCGCCGCCGAGGGTGACGCTGGAGCCGTCCTCTAGCGTCACGGTGCGGGTTTCGCCGGTGCCCGTCACATGGTCGGCGCCCATGCGCAGCATCACGCCCGGCAGCAGCAGGATGGCAAGCCCCGCCACCAGCGCCCCCAGCGCCAGGACGCTGCGGCGCGGCACGGCGCGGGGCGGACGGGCGACGGCCACGGCACGTCGTGGTGAGGTGCGGGAAACATCTCGCGGCAAGGGGCGCGGCGGCGCCCGGCCCCCGGAAGGGGCGGACCGCAGATCACCGAGAAGGGACCAGGTGCGGCACTGCGCATCGAACGCCAGCTGATGTTCCGGGCGGGCGGCAAGCCAGTGCTCGAAGCGGGCGGCAAGGGCCGCATCGTCCGGCGACGCGCGCAGACGGATCAGCCAGTCGGCGGCCGCCTCGACCGTCGCCCGTGACGGCATCCTGCCTTTTTGCTGTCCCTGCATTGCCCGCGACGTGCCGTCTTCCATGTCTTGCAGCCTGGACCACGCGCTGCTCGCGCGTTCCCTGTCAAGGAGTGTGAGCGCCGGGGCCGGTCGACGGTTTCCCGCCGCTCCGGCCCGGTCTCGGGTGATGTCAGCGCGACGCCCGGACTGCCTTGTCCCCTTCGACACGCGGGCCCGCCCTTTTTTTCATGGTCTTATGAAAAATCATGGGTCCGCCCCCAATCCTTCGGTGATATCCGCCATGGCGGACCGCAGGCGGCGGTGGACGGTGGCCACCGACAGCCCCAGTGCCTGCCCGATCTGCTCCAGCGTGCGGCCCTCGAAGCGGTACATTTCCACGATGGCGCGCGTCTCGCGCGGCATGGCATCGAGGATCCGGGCAAGACGGCGCAGGCGCTCGGCCATCAGGAGCCGCTGCTCGGGGGTTTCGATGGGCTGCGGCGCCGCCCAGCCGGAGGACAGGTCCTCGGCGGCGTGCTCCTTCTCCAGCCGGCGGCGACGGCGCAGGTTGAAGGCCAGGTTGCGCACGATGCGGAACAGATAGGCGCGGGGCGCCGCCACCTGCGTGGCCTCGGCGGGATCGAGGCGGATGAAGGCTTCCTGCACCAGATCCTCGGCCCCCTCACGGGTGCCGAGCAGGAAGGCGGCATATTCGATCAGGGCCGAACGATGGGTGACATAGAGCATCCGCCGCGCGTCCGCGTCACGCACCCCCATGGCGCCTCCGGCCGGAGTTCGCCCTGCGGCCCCTCGCAATCTGGCCCACCATGCAAAATTCCTGGCGCCGGATATCTCGGCGTTCGCGGCAAACGTGCGGGCGGACCCTAGAAGAAGGAAGTAAGAACCGCAACGATTGTAGTTTAGACGTAGAACAACTGCGATCTGGGCGACACATTCCCGCATCCACCACCGCCTGTCCCCGCGCCTGCGCGACTTGCAAAGCGCGGCGCGCAGCGACAGTCTCGCCTGCGCTTCCCCCCTCTGGAGACGGCCCGTGCTTCCGGTCACATCCCTCCTCGCCGCACTCGCCGCCATCGCCCTGATCGGCCTCAGCCTTGCCGTGAGCCTTGCCCGCGTGAAGGCGCATGTGGACATCGGCACAGGCGACGATGCCCGCCTGCTGCGCCACATCCGGGCGCAGGGCAATTTCGTGGAATATGTGCCGCTGGCGCTGATCCTGTGCGGCCTCGCGGAATATCGGGGCGCCGGGCCGGGCTGGATCTGGACGCTGGCCGTGCTGATCGTGATCGGCCGCGCAAGCCACGCGGCGGGCCTTCTGGCCGGCGTGCACCCGCTGCGTGCCGGCGGCATGCTCGCCACTTTCGCGGCCTTGCTCACCGGCGCGGCGGCGCTTCTGGCCGGGTGACCCTGCGCATCCCCGTCCGCCCCGCGTCCCGGTGCCCGGTTTGTCTTTCCCGGGGAACCCGGCAATCCTGCCCGCGCCCCATCGGTGCAATGGAGATGGAATGAGCCGTGATCTCGAAGGGCTGCTGGTGGTCTGCGTGGAGCAGGCTGTCGCTGCCCCCTATGCCTCCTGCCGCCTCGCCGATGCCGGGGCGCGGGTCATCAAGGTGGAGCGCCCGGAGGGCGACTTCGCGCGCAATTACGACGCGCTGGTCCATGGCGAGAGCGCCTATTTCGTCTGGCTCAACCGGGGCAAGGACTCCGTCCGCCTCGACCTGAAGGCCCCGGCCGATGCCGCTCTGCTGGACGCCATGATCGCCAATGCGGACGTATTCATCCAGAATCTTGCGCCCGGCGTCATGGACCGTCTCGGCTTCGCACCGGACGAACTGCGCCGACGCCATCCGCGTCTGATCACCTGCTCCATCTCGGGGTATGGGGACGACGGCCCGCTCCGCGACCTCAAGGCCTATGACCTGCTCGTTCAGGCGGAAAGCGGCCTGTCTTCCATCACCGGCAACGCGGCCGGGCCGGCGCGGGTGGGGGTCTCCGTCTGCGACATCGCAGCCGGCATGACCGCCTTCCAGGCGATCCTCCAGGCGCTGATCGGACGTGGCATCACCGGCAAGGGGCGGCACATCGCGGTGTCGCTGTTCCACGCCCTCGCGGACTGGATGAACGTGCCCTATCTCCAGTACGCCTATGGCGGCAAGGCGCCGGCGCGGGCGGGCCTCAACCATCCCACCATCGCGCCTTATGGGGCCTATGCCTGCGCGGACGGCAAGGCGGTGCTGATCGCCATCCAGAACGAGCGCGAATGGGCCGATTTCTGTGCCGGCGTGCTGGGCGAGGCGGATCTGGCGCAGGATCCGCGCTTTGCCAGCAACAGCTTGCGGGTGGAAAACCGCGCGGCGCTCGATGACGTGCTGACCGCAGTGTTCGCCGCCCGGACGCGCGAGGACATGGTCGCGCGCCTCGCGGGCGCTCGGATTGCCTTTGGCCGCGTCAGCGGGATGGACGACCTCCTCTCCCATCCGCAGAACCGTTATGTGGAGGTGGACACCCCGTCCGGCCCGGTGCGGTGCCTCGCGCCCGGCGCCGTGTTCGATGGCGCCGCGCCGCATTTCGGCCCGGTCCCGGCTCTCGGCGCCGATGACGACGCGATCCGGCGGGAGTTCGGCACACCCGGCGCGTGAGCCGCACAGCTATCGCTTTTCACCCACCGCATCGCAAAAGGCGATAAGCTTTCCGTCTGACAACTTGCCGGGAAGACGCCATGGACCTGCGCCAGTTGCGCTATTTCGTGACCATCGTGGAGACGGGCTCCTTTTCCAAGGCGGCCCAGCGCCTCCACGTTGCGCAGCCGGCCCTCAGCCAGCATGTCCGCAACATGGAACTGGACCTCGGCGTGGAACTGCTGTTCCGCAGTTCGCAGGGCGTGGTGCCGACCGAAGCGGGCGAGACGCTGGTGCGTCATGCGCGTCTCATCCTCAGCCAGATGGAGGCCGCCCGCGAGGCGGTGCGCGGCAGCGAAGGCCAGCCGGAAGGCGACGTGCGACTCGGCCTGCCGGGCACGGTCAGCCAGATGCTGTGCGTGCCGCTGTTCCGCGAGGCGCGGCGGCTCTATCCGAAGATCCGCCTGCGGGTGGCGGAGGCCATGAGCGGCTTCGTGCTCGACTGGTTGCGCGAGGACAAGATCGATGTCGGCGTCCTCTACCGCTTCGGCGCGGACCGCAGCCTTCAGGCCCGCCGCGTGCTCTCCGAAGAGGTGTGCCTGCTCGGCCCTGCGGACCCCATCGACCGGCCGCATCCCCCGCCGGGCACCGTCTCCTTTGCGGCGCTCGCCAGCCTCCCCCTCATCCTGCCCAGCCCCGGCCATGGCCTGCGCGACCTGATCGAGGCCCGCGCCGCGTCCGAGGAGGTCAGCCTCAGCACGGTGATCGACATCGACACCTACGGACAGATCAAGCTGCTGGTGGAGGGCGGGCTCGGCTATTCCATTCTCCCTCGCGCGGCCCTGCGCGAAGAAATGGCGAAAGGCAGCCTGCGCGCCTGGCCTTTGGGCGTGCCCCTGCTCTCGCGGGACCTGCATCTGGTGCGCCCCGCCGACCGGCCGGCGCGACGCGCTGTGCGGGTCATCGAGGATCTGGCCTTCGCCACCCTGGTGCGACTGGTGCGCGACGGCGTCTGGCCGGCAACCCTCGCGGAGGAGGCGCCCCCTGCGCGAGCAGGAGGCGATCTTGAATGAGACCCGAGGAGGCGGCGGAGACCGCCCCGGTCAGGCGTTGATATAGAGCGAGATGAGCGTCGAGATCTGGGTGGAACTGAGCGCACCCATCTGCGTCGCCATCAGCGTGTCGATATGCTCGCGGGACAGACCGGCGATCTGGTCCGTGGAGAGGCCGGAAATGCCGCCTGAGCTCAGGGCGGCAATTTCCGTGGTGGAGAAGGTCGCCAGTTGATCGCTGGTGAGGGTGCCCACCTGCGCGGCCGTCAACGCAGTCGCCTGAGCCGGCGTCAGCGCTTCCGCCTGTGCGGTGGTCATCGCGGAAATAACCGCCGTGGAGAGGCCGGAAACCGCACTGGTGCTCAGGGCGACGATGGCAGACGTGGAGAGCAGCGCGATGTCCTCTGTCCCCAGCGCCGCCGCCTGCACCGCGTTGAGTGCCCCCAGTTGTTCGGTCGAGAGCGTCGCCACCTGCGCGGTGCTGAGCGCCGCGATCTGGTTATAGCTCAGCGCCCCCACCTGATCCGCAGAGAGGATCGTAATCTCGCTGGTGGTGAGACCGGCGACGACGGCGGTGGAGAGCCCCTTGATGGCGGCGGTGCCGATGGCCGCGAGATCATCGGTGGAGAAGGTCGCCATGTCCTCCGTGGTGAGGCCGGCGAGCCCATCCGTGCTCAGGGCGGAGATCTGCTCGGTAGAAAAGGCGTCGATCTGTGCCGTGCCGAGCGCAGCGATCTGCGCGCTGCTGAGCCCCGCGACGAAGCTGGTGCCGAGGGCGGCCACCGTGTCCGTGGAGAAGCCCGCGATGAAGGCCGTGGCGAGCCCTTCCACCGCATCCGCCGTGATGGCGGCAATCTCGCCGGAGGAGAAGGTCTCCAGCTTCTCCACACTCAATGCCGCGATGGCGGTGGAGGAGAGATGGGAGATCTGATCGGTGGAAAGCGCCCCGAGCTGTTCAAGGCTCATGGCACCGAGCTGCGTGCCGGTGAGGCCCGCCGCGCCTTCCCCCGTCACCGCCTTGATCTGGGCGGTGGTGAGGGCGGCGATGTCCTCCGTGCCGAGGGCTGCCACCTGCTTGGAGGTGAGGGCCGCCATCTGCGCCGTGGTCAGGGCTTCCACCTGGGTAACGGTCAGCGCCGCCACCTGAACCGTAGTGAGGCCGGCGATGCTGGACGGGCTCAGGATGGAGACCAGTGCGGTCGACAGCCCGGCCAAGGTCTCGGTCGGCAGCGCCGATATGGCGCTCGAACTGATGGCCGCAAGGTCGGATGTGGAGAAGGTTTCCAGGTCGTCGGTGCCAAGCGCGGCCAACTGGCGTGAGCTGAGAGCGGCGATCTGGGTGCCGGTGAGGGCCTCGACCTGCGCCGTGCCGAGCGCCGTCATCTGCGCCGTTGTCAGACCACTGATGCCGGCCGTGCCGAGCGCCGCCACCTGATCGGTCCCCAGCGCCGCGATCACCGCCGTGGTGAGCCCGGATACGCCGCCGGAACTCAGCGCCGCGATCTCCTTGGTCGAAAAGACCGCAAGGTCTTCCGTGCCGAGGGCAGCGGTCTGCGCGGAGGTGAGGGCCGCAACCTGGATGCTGGTCAGCGCCTCCATCTGGGCGGTGCTCAGGGCCACGATCTGGGTGCTGGACAAGCCCATGATGCCGGATGCACTCAGCGCCGCCACCTGCTCCACCGAGAGCAGCGCGAGGGCGCCGGTGCTCAGCGCCGCCACCTGGCGGGAGCCGAGGGCGCCCATCTGCTGGGTGGTGAGCGCGTCGATCTGGGCCGTGGTCAGCACCGCGATCTGGTCGCTGGACAGGCCGGCGATGCCGGCCGTGCCGATGGCGGCGATCTGGTCGTCGCTCAGGGCGGCAAGCACGGCCGTGGAAAGGCCGGACACGGCACTGGAACTCAGCGCGCCGATGTCCCGGCTGCTGAAGACGGCGATATCCTCGGTGCCCAGTGCGGCCGCCTGGGTGGAGCTCAGCGCCGCCACCTGCGTGGTGGTCAGCGCTTCCATCTGCGCCGTGCTGAGGCTGGCAATCTGGGCGGTCGAGAGGCCGGATATGCCCGCCGTGCTCATCGCCGCCACCTGCGCGGTGGAGAGCGCGGCGAGGATGGCCGTTCCAAGCGCCGCGACCTGTCCGGAGGAGAGCACCGCCACCTGCCTGGTGGTGAGCGCGTCCACCTGCGTGCTGCCGATGGCCGCGATCTGGCTCGTGGAAAGCCCGGTGACGGCCGCGGTGCTGAGCGCCGCGATCTGGTCGTCGGTGAGAGCGACGATCGCCGTTGTGGACAGGCCGGCCACCGCCGAGGAGGAAAGAACCGCCATGTCCCGCGTGGAGAACACGGCAAGGTCGTCTGTGCCGAGCGCGGCCACCTGGGCGGAGGTGAGGACCGCCACCTGGGTGGTGGTGAGCGCTTCGGTCTGTTCTGTGGTGAGCGTGGCGATCTGGGTCGTGGACAGACCGGCAATGCCGGCCGTGCCGAGCGCCGCCACCTGATCTGCCGAGAGCGACGCAATCGCCGCCGTGCCAAGGGCAGCCACCTGCCGGGAGGTGAGCGCCGCCACCTGCCGAGTGGAGAGGGCGTCGATCTGTCCCGTGCTGAGCGCCGCCACCTGTGCCGTGCTCAAGCCGGCAATGGCAGCGGTGCCGAGCACGGCGATCTGATCGTCGGTCAGGGCTGCGAGATTGGCGGTGGAAAGACCGGCAATGGCGGCGGAACTGAGCGCCGCCATGTCGGCGGAGGAGAACAGCGCGATATCCTCGGGACCGAGCGCGGCAAGCTGGCTGGAGGAGAGCGCCGCCACCTGCGTCGCGGTCAGGGCCTGCGTCTGCGCGGTGGTCAGGAGAGTGACCTGGAGGGTGGACAGGCCAGAAATGCCCGCCGTGCTGAGGGCTTCCACCTGTCGCGTGGAGAGCGCGGCGAGATCGGCGCTGGTGAGAGCGGCCACCTGCCTCGAGGTCAGCGCCGCCACCTGCTTGGTGGAGAGTGCCGCCACCTGATCGGTGGAAAGCGTGGCGATCTGGCTTGTGGACAGGCCCGAAATGCCCGCCGTGCTCAGCGCCGCGATCTGGTCGGTGCCGAGCGATGCGAGGGTGGCGGTCGAGAGACCCGCGACGCCTGCGGAGCTGATGGCAGCGATGCCCGACGTGGAGAGAGCGCCGAGGTCGTCCATACCGAGCGCCCCGATCTGCTGGGAGGTCAGCGCCGCGATCTGGCGGGTGGAGAGAGCCGCGACCTGGCCGGTGCTCAGCGCCGCGATCTGCCGCGTGGAAAGGCTGGCGATTCCGGCCGTGCCGATGGAAGCGATCTGCGCCGTGCTGAGCGCCGCCATCATGTCGGTGGTCAGCGAGGACAGCACGTCCGTGCTGATGGCGGCGACGTCGGCCGTGGAGAAGGTGGCGAGGCTGGTGGTTCCCAGCGCCCCGATCTGGCTGGAACTGAACGCCGCCACCTGGATGGAAGTCAGGGCCTCCGCCTGCGTCGATCCAAGGGCCGCAATCTGCTGCGTGGAGAGCCCGGACACACCGCTGGTGCTGAGCGCGGCGACCTGGGTGCTGGAGAGGTTGCCGATGGCCGCGGTGCTGAGGGAACCGACCTGGTCGGAACTGAGCGCGGCGATCTGCCGGGTGCCGAGGGCAGCCACCTGCGCCGTCGTGAGGGCGGCCACCTGCTTGGTGGTCAGACCGGACACGCCCGCCGTGCTGAGCGCCGCAACCTGTGCGGTCGAGAGCGCTGCGACAACGCTGGTGGACAGCCCGGACACGGCGCCGGAGGCCAAGGATGCGATGTCGCGGGTTGAAAACACCGCCAGATCATCGCTACCGAAGGCTTCAAGCTGCTCCGCACTCAGCGCCGCGACCTGGCTGGTGGTCAGCGCCTCGGCCTGAAGCGTGCTGAGGGCCGCAATCTGGCGCGTGGCGAGGCCGGAGATACCGGCGGTGCTCAGGGCGGCGATCTGGTCCGTGGACAGCACGGCGAGATCATCGGTGCCGAGTCCATCCACCTGGCTGGCACCGAGGGCGGCGATCTGCGCGGTGGTGAGGGCGGCGATCTGCGCGGTGCTGAACGCCTCGATCTGGTCTGCGGTGAGGCTGGCGATGGCGCTCGTGCTGAGCACGGCGAGCTGGCCGGTCGTGAGCAGCGCGATGCTGTCCGGATTGAGCGCCGTCGCCTGCGCCGCGCTCAGCGCGGAGAGCTGCTCGGTGGAGAGCACGGCGATCTGCGAGGTGGTCAGGGCGTTGAGCTGGCCCGTCGACAGCGCGGCAAGCTCACTGGTGGTGAGCGCGCCCAGCTGCGTGCTGGTGAGGGCGGCGATGACGCTGGTGGTCAGGCCGGAAATGGCCTTGGGGGACAGGACCGCCATGTCGAGCGTGGAGAAGGTGGCGATATCGTCCGCCCCCAGTCCGGCCAGCTGGGTCGAAGTGAGCGCTGCAAGCTGCGTGGTCTTGAGGGCATCCACCTGTGCGGTGGACAGGGCCTCGATCTGATCGGGTCTTGAGGGCATCCACCTGTGCGGTGGACAGGGCCTCGATCTGATCGGAGGTGAGCCCGCGCACGGCGCTGGTGCTCAGTGCATTGAGCTGGGTCGCGGTCAGCGAACTGACGACGCTGATCGGCAGGCCGGAAATGGCCGCAGAGGTCAGCGCGGCGATGCCCGCCGTGGACAGGGCGGCCACATCCTCGGATTCGAGTGCGGCAAGCTGCGCGGAGGTCAGCGCCGCCACCTGAGAGGTGGACAAGACCGCCACCTGGCTGGTGGTGAGGGCCTCCACCTGATCCTCGGTGAGACCGGAGATGGCGGAGGCGGTCAATGCCGCAATCTGGGCGGTGGAGAGGGCTGGAATGTTGATGTTGTCCAGCGCAGCGATCTGCGTGGACTTCAGCGCCTTCATCTGCACCGTGCTGAGAGCGGCGGTCTGGCTGCTGCTGAGGGCCGCCACCTGCACCGTGGTCAGGTTTGAAACCGCGCTGGTGTTGAGCGCGGCGATCTGGGCGGTGGACAGGGAGGCGATGGCGGCCGTGGTCAGGCCGGACACGCCCTTGCTGGAGATGGCTGCGATCTCGCCCGTGGTGAAAATGGCAAGGTCCGCCGTATCCAGCGCC
>NCCY01000090.1:9128-16654 GCA_002279855.1 Rhizobiales bacterium 12-68-15 | reverse complement strand
TGGTCGAAGTCGTCCGGCACCCGAATGCGCCCGGCCAGCCGCCCCAGCGTGCGGGGCTGAGATTCTGCTGCCGGCGACAGGGTCACCAGTCGCGCGACAGGCCGCCCGGCGCGCGCGATAATGATCTCTTCCCCGCGCGCAGCATCATCCACCAGGCGGCCGAGATCGTTCTTGGCGGCTTCCAGTGTGACTGTCTTCATCGCGGCATCCATCTCAGGGCGTGCCTCGCGGACACGCCTCAGGGAAGAATAACGCCGGACGCACTGACAGGTCCAGCGGCCCGACGGCTCACAGCATGGAGGGCAGCACGCGGTCCGGCGGACGATGGCCGTCCATGAAGGTCTTGATGTTGACGATGACCTTCTCGCCCATGTCGATGCGGCCTTCGAGGGTCGCCGAGCCCATGTGCGGCAGCAGCACCACCTTGCCCTGACGGGCGAGGCGCACCAGCTTGGGGCTGACCGCAGGTTCGTGCTCGAACACGTCGAGGCCCGCGCCCGCGATCTCGCCGGCTTCCAGCATGCGGGTCAGGGCGTTCTCGTCGATCACCTCGCCGCGCGCGGTGTTGACGATATAGGCGTCCGGCTTCAGCAGCTTCAGCCGGCGGGCGGACAGAAGGTGATAGGTGGCCGGGGTGTGCGGGCAGTTGACCGAGACGATGTCCATGCGGGCGATCATCTGGTCGAGGCTGTCCCAATAGGTCGCCTCCAGCGATTCTTCCGTGGCATGGGGCAGCGGGCGGCGGTTGTGATAGTGGATCTGCAGGCCGAAGGCCTTGGCGCGGCGGGCCACGGCCTGCCCGATGCGGCCCATGCCGATGATGCCGAGGCGCTTGCCCCAGATGCGCCGGCCGAGCATCCATGTCGGCGACCAGCCCTGCCATTCCTCCTGCTCGTTCTGCAGGATCTGCGCGCCTTCGGTGAGGCGGCGGGGCACCGAGAGGATCAGCGCCATGGTCAGGTCGGCGGTATCCTCGGTCAGGACGGCCGGGGTGTTGGTGACGGTGATGCCGCGCGCGAGCGCGCTCGCCACGTCGATATGGTCGATGCCGTTGGAGAAGGAGGCGATCAGCCGCAGGTTCTCGCCGGCCTGGGAGAGAAGGGCGCTGTCGATGCGGTCGGTCACCGTGGGCACCAGCACGTCGGCCACCTTCACGGCCTCCACCAGCGCGGCGGAGTCCATGGGAATGTCCTCCACATTCAGGCGGGCATCGAACAGCTCACGCATGCGCGTTTCAACACTGTCCGGCAGCTTTCGCGTGACGACAACCAGCGGCTTGCGACGCGCCATGGCTTCCCATTCCCCGTTTCTTAAACTTTATCGTTCCGTCTATCAGACAGGCGGCGAAACACAATGGGGATGCGCGGGGCGCGCCCTTGACGCCGCCACGGTGGGGGCGCAGACCGTGCCTGCTCCGGCTTGGTCGGGAAGATGAGCACTCTGGAAGGATGACCGGAACCATGCGGAAGACGCGACTGCGCGAAGCTCTTTTTGCCTCAGCCCTCGCTCTCCTCGCCCTCCCCGCCGCCGCCGCCCCGGACGAGCAGCCGGCCGGCACCGGACTGCCGGTGCCGCGCTTCGTCTCGCTGAAGGCCGACAAGGTCAATGTCCGCAACGGCCCGAACCGGGATCAGGATGTGGCGTGGATCTTTTCCCGCGCCGGCCTGCCGGTGGAGATCACGGCCGAGTTCGAGACCTGGCGGCGCATCCGCGACTCGGAAGGGACGGAGGGATGGGTCTATCACTCGCTCCTTTCGGGCCGGCGCACCGCGCTGGTGGCGCCCTGGATGAAGACCGGCACCGTGCCGCTGCGCGAGAAGGCGGGCGGCGATGCGGCGGTCAATGCCCGCCTGGAGCACGGCGTGCTCGGGGCGCTGAAATCCTGCGACGGACAGTGGTGCCGGTTCTCGGGGCCGGGCTTTGACGGCTTCATCGAGCAGAACCAGCTCTGGGGCGTCTACCCCAACGAGAAGATCGACTGAGCCTTGTCGCTTCGGGTGTGCGGGCCTATAAGGCGGCGATCCATGGCCAAGCTCATGGGCCGTAGGCGTTAACGTGAACCAACGCGCGACCACCCGAAACCGGGTCCGGCGCGCGTTGTGCGATGTGCCAGCGTGGGGGCGGGCCGGCTTTCGAGCAAGGAAAGCGGATGACCCAGACCATTTCCGGGGCCGATGCCCCGATCACCAACCCTCTCGACATTCGCCGCGTGCGTCATGACCTGAAGCGCCGCGCGCTGCGCGTTCTGCGCACCCTCCGGCTGTCGCCCGTCATGCTGCGGGTGACGCTCACCGGCGAGGCGCTCGGCGACTTCACCAGCCTCGGCTTCGACGACCATGTGAAGCTGATCTTCCCCGGCGACGGCGCTCCCGTGATGCGGGACTACACGCCCCGCCGCCATGATCGGGCGGCGCTGGAGCTGGACATCGACTTCGCCCTTCACGATGCCGGCCCCGCCACCGCCTGGGCGCTGCAGGCGCAGCCGGGGGACGTGCTGGATGTGGGCGGGCCGAAGGGCTCCTTCATCGTGCCCACCGCCTTCGACTGGCATCTGCTCGCGGGGGATGCGACCGCGCTGCCCGCCATCGGCCGGCGGCTGGAGGAGCTTCCGCCCGAGGCCTGTGCCTTCGTCTTTGTGGAAGTCGGCGGGCCGGAGGAGGAGATCGTCCTGCAAAGCCGCGCGACGCTGCATCTCACCTGGCTGCACCGAGCCCCGCAGGCGCCGTCGTCCCTGGAGCCGGCGCTCGCGGGATTCGTGCCGCCGGCGGGGGAGGGGTATGCCTGGGCGGCCTGCGAGGCGCAGCTAGCCCCGCGCCTGCGGCAGGTGCTCGTGGGCGACCTTTCCCTACGGCGGGATCGTGTCCGGGTCTCGGCCTACTGGAAAAGCGGCGCGGCCGGTTTCCATGAAGTGGTGGCCGACTGAGGCGGCCCACATGAAAACGGCGCCCGTGAGGGCGCCGTATCTTCAAGGCGGAAGGGCTTCTGGGCGGCTGCGCGCTCAGGCCTTGCCGGTCTTGCGGCGCAGGCGCACCACCACATCCACGCGGGCCACTTCGTAGCCTTCGGGCGGCTCGGGCAGGCGATCCACCATCACGTCCTGCTCGGGAATATCCACCAGCTCGTTATGGCCTTCCACATAGAAGTGGTAGTGGTCCGAGGCGTTGGTGTCGAAATAGGTCTTGGAACCGTCCACGGCCACTTCGCGCAGCAGGCTCACTTCGGTGAACTGGTGCAGCGTGTTGTAGACGGTGGCGAGCGACACCGGGAAGCGGGCGCGGATGGCTTCCTCGTGCAGCATTTCCGCCGTCACGTGGCGATCACCCTTGGCGAACAGCAGCCAGCCCAGCGCCAGACGCTGGCGGGTGGGGCGCAGGCCGACCTCGCGGAGCATCTCGCGCACGTCATGGAACGGGCAACCGGTGCGGCGCGAGGAGGACACGTCACGAAGCTGCGCGACCGGGAGAACCGCTTCGGTCTCGGTCGGAATGCTGCGGAGCGAAAAGCCCTCGCCGAGGGCGGGCCGGGTCCGGATCGTGTCAGTCATGGTCCGTCTGCAATCAGTTGGCGGCGTCGCGCAAGTCGGGGCGACCACCCTTAGCTGGGGAATATATACCGTGGCCTTACGCTCATTGCCACTATTATAGATTGGAGTTAGGCCAATGTAATTCAATGCCGCCAATGCCTTATTTGTGAGGCGACAGCCGCGCGGACGGGCGATAGGCGGGGGCGGACACGGACGGGTGTGGCAGGTGATGGATACCGAAGCTCAGAAATACGCAAGCCTGCTGGTGGCGCTCGGCGCGGCGGCGACCCTCGCGGCGGCGTGGTTTTTCCAGCTCGTGATGGGGCTTGCGCCCTGTCCGCTCTGCCTCGACCAGCGGATTGCCTATTATGCTGCGGTGCCGCTCGGCCTCGCCCTTGCGGTGATGGCCGGGCGCGGGCACGGCACGATCGCACGCGGCGGACTGTGGCTGCTGGCGCTGCTGATGCTCGGGAATATGGGCCTCGCCATCTATCATGCAGGCGTCGAATGGCATTTCTGGCAGGGCCCGACCACCTGCAGCGGCGGCGCGCCGGTGGCGGTCAGCGACATTTTGTCCGCCCTCAAGACTGCTCATGTTCCGCGCTGTGATGAGGCCGCGTGGCGCCTGCTGGGCATTTCCATGGCCGGCTGGAACGCGCTGATCGCCCTCGTGCTGGCGCTGATCGCCATCGGCGGCGCCCGCGCGCGGATGCGGTGAGCCGGGATCAGGGGTCCAGCTCGGTATCCCAGTAGAGATAATCCAGCCAGCTTTCGTGCAGGTAATTGGGCGGGAAGTGACGCCCGTTCTGGTGCAGGTCGTGGACGGTGGGCTGGAAGGGCGTCTGCTCGGGCCACATGCCCACGTCCGCTGGCATGTGGCTGCCCTTGCGCAGGTTGCAGGGCGAGCAGGCGGCGACGACGTTTTCCCAGGTGGTCTGCCCGCCCCGGGAGCGCGGGATCACATGATCGAAGGTGAGATCCTCCCGCGCGCCACAATACTGGCAGGTGAAGCGATCACGCAGGAAGACGTTGAACCGGGTGAAGGCCGGGTTTCTGGCTGGCTTGATGAAGGTGCGCAGCGAGACGACGCTCGGCAGGCGGATTTCGAAGGCCGGGCTGCGGACAGCCTTGTCGTAATATTCGACGATGTTCACGCGGTCGAGAAACACCGCCTTGATGGCATCCTGCCAGCACCAGACAGACAGGGGATAGTAGCTCAAGGGACGGTAGTCCGCATTGAGCACGAGGGCAGGCCAGGCCCCAGGTGATATGGCAGCCGTCACTGTCGGCACTCCTCACCCTGTTCGCGCCGATTCGGGAACGGCCGAGCCGACGCGCGCCGATACTCTATATGGTCCGTGTCAATCTTGTGAAGCCGGACCGACGCGATGCGCCGCAGGGCTCATCGCGGGCGCGAGAGCGCGTCGGCGATGAAGTCCGCCCCGAGGCGCAGGCCGTCCCCGTCGATGCCGTGGCCGAGATCCGGGCTGAGATGCCATTGCGCCGGGACGCCACGAGCCGGTCCGGGCCGAGCCCCAGCCGCGCCAGTTCCGCACCGATGAAGCGGGCGAGATCCGGGGCGGCGCCCTCCACCCCGCGCCGCAGGGTGTGGAGGTCGAACTGCGTGAGCGGAAACCATTCCCGCCCCACCGGCGCCTGTCCGCAGGGGTGCGGCGCATGGGGCGCGACGAAGGCCGCTCCGGGCAGTCTTTCGGCCCAGATCTCGCCGATGTCGATCAGGTCGCGCCCGTCCGCGCCATAGCCGTGAATCAGCACCACGAGGGCGTCGGCGGGGGCTGTGCGGGGCGCAAGGCGGGGGCCGTCAAGGGGGATCATGCGGGTCCTGCGAGGTTTGTCCGGCCCCGCCCGGAACGGGCGGGTGTCATGCGGGGGCGCCGGGGCGGGTCCGCAAGGCGCCATAATAGGCCCACAGCAGGTGGGCCGCGACCCCGCGCAGCGGCCGCCAGTCCTCCGCAATGGCGGCCAGCCCCTGCGGGCTTGCCCGCCCCGGCAGGCCGAACGCCTCTCCCGCGGCCACCTGCAAGGCGAGGTCGCCGGGGGCGAAAGCATCCCCCCGACCGAGGCAGAACAGGAGATAGATGTCGGCGGTCCAGGTGCCGATGCCCGGCAGGCGGGTGAGATAGGTGGCGGCCGCATCGGCCTCCATGGTCTCCACGGC
This sequence comes from Rhizobiales bacterium 12-68-15, assembly GCA_002279855.1. Classification (GTDB taxonomy): domain Bacteria; phylum Pseudomonadota; class Alphaproteobacteria; order Rhizobiales; family Xanthobacteraceae; genus Aquabacter. The sequence continues at coordinate 10,952 of NCCY01000090.1, read as the reverse complement.
GCCGAGGTCCACGCTGCCCCCCTCCAGCGCTGCCGCGATACCGGTGAGCGTGCGCACCTTGGGGGTGGAGAGGCCGGCCGCCCGCAAGACCGCGGGATCGGCGGCGCGCACGGCCTGCGGCGTGATCTCCCCGCCGAGCGCCGCGCGGGTGCGCGCCTCGATGGTGCGGGCTGCGGCCACCGACAATTGCTGGGCGATGACGATGGCGGCGAGCCCGGCAAACCCGGGCGCCCTCCGGCGCAGCGTCGGGCGCCCCGCGACCGCCACCAGCGGCAGGAGCCGGTCGTCCATGGCGAGCAGCCGGTCCAGCGCCGCATCGAAGCCGGACTGGTCGCTCAGGCGGGGTTCCGATTCGTCCAGAATGGCAGCATCTCCTGCCGATATGGTCGCACGTTCCACGTGCGACCTGATAGATTCGGGCGCCAGTGTGAGGCATTCTCCCGGCCGCGTCATTGTCCCCTAGGAAGCGCCACGCTCATGTCCTTCGTCTGCCGTTTTGCCCCGAGCCCGAACGGGCCGCTCCACCTCGGCCATGCCTTTTCCGCCCTGGTGAACCACCGGGCCGCCGAGGTGGCGGGGGGGCGCTTCCAGCTGCGTCTAGAGGATGTGGACACCGTGCGCTGCAAGCCGGAGCACGAGCAGGCGATCCTGCGCGACCTCGATTGGCTGGAATGCCCGCCTAGCGCGCCGCCGACCCGCCAGTCCGACCGTTTCGGCGTCTACGAGGCCGCGCTGGCACGGCTCGAGGAGGAGGGCCTGATCTATCCCGCCTTCGAGAGCCGCGCCGAGATTTCCCGCGCCGTCATCGCCCGCGAGATGGCGGGGAACTGGCCGCGTGATCCCGATGGCGTGCCCATCTTTCCCTTCCGCCGGCAGGAGATCAGCGACGCGGAGCGCGCCCGCCGCCGCGAGGCCGGCGAGCCCCATGTGATGCGCCTCGACATGGCGCGCGCCGTGGCGCGGGTCGGCACCATCTACTGGCAGGAGGCGCAGGGCAATCCGCTGGGCCGCCCGATCCCCGTCACCGCCGATCCGCTCGGCTGGGGCGACGTGGTTCTGGCCCGCAAGGATGCGCCCGCCAGCTATCACCTTGCCGTCGTGCTGGACGATGCCGCCGAGGGGATCAGCCATGTGATCCGGGGCAAGGACCTGTTCCAGGCGACCTCCATCCATCGCCTGCTGCAGGAATTGCTGGGTCTTCCGGCGCCGGTGTTCCACCACCACCGGCTCATCCTGGACATTGACGGACGCAAGCTCTCCAAGAGCTCCGGCGCGCGGAGCCTCGCCACCTTCCGCACCACCGGCGCGACGCCCGACGACATCCGCCGTCTCATCCACCTGCCGCCGCGCGGCGGAAAGGCCGAGCCGGATACGGCGGAGACGCAGACCTCCTGAGCCCCGCGGGGCCTATCCCACGTCCAGCACCAGCAGCCAGAAGGCGATGGTGAGCACGCCGAGCGCGGTGGAGAGCGACACCGCGCTGGCGCTGGTGCGCACCCCCGCGCCCTGCCGCTGCGCCAGAAGATAGGCGTTGATGCCGCAGGGCATGGCCGCGAACAGCACCGCCACCCCCGCCCAGACCGGCGGCATGGGCAGGATCAGCGCGAGGCCGAACACCAGCGCGGGATGCACCAGAAGCTTCAGGAACGAGATGAAGGCGCTGGCCCGGAAATCGCCCGACATGCCATAGCGGTTGAGGGCGAGGCCGAGGGAGACCAGCGCGCAGGGCGAGGCCGAGGCGGCGATCAGGTCGAGGATCTGCTTCGGCACGCCGCCGGTCTGGATGTCCAGCACCCGCGCCAGGGCGCCGAGATAGATGCCGAT
>NCCY01000090.1:0-9109 GCA_002279855.1 Rhizobiales bacterium 12-68-15 | reverse complement strand
GCCACCAGCATCACCGGCAGGTGGATGGCGATGAGCAGGAACAGCGGCACCGCCCCTTCCTCGCCATAGGCCTTCAGGATCAGGGGCACGCCGAGGAAGACGGTGTTGGACTGGCCGGCGGAGAAGCCGTGGATGACCGATTCCACATGGCCGCGTCCGAACAGCACGCGCGCTGCCACCATGGCGATGCCGAACACCGCGAAGGCGCCGACGAAATAGGCGATCCAGTAGCCCCACGGCTGCGCGTCCGGCAGCTTGGATTCCGCCAGCGTCTTGAAGATCAGGATGGGGACCGCGAGGCCGAAGACATATTCGGCCAGCCCGTCCGATGCCTTGTCCGAGATCAGCCCTGACTTCGCGGAGGCGAAGCCGATGGCGACGATGCCGAACACCGGCAGGATGATAATGGCAATGTCGGCAAGGACGGCACCCATGGCCGGATCAGGCGGCCGTGTCCATGGCCGCGGACATGTCCGTGAGCCGGCAGGTCCGCACCGTCACCATGGTCTCCAGCCGGGCGGCGAGGCGCGCCGCCAGCGGGGCGTCCGCGCCAAAGCGGATGTCGATGCACAGCACCGCATCCGCGCCGCTGCCAAGGCAGGCCACATCGACGCGGCTCGGGACGACATCGTGGATCACGAAGGGCTCCAGCACCCGCAGAAGGGAATTGGTTTCCGGTTCGGCTTCGGCAACAAGGCGATAATGCGCGTCGCCGGCGGACGCGAGGGACATGACGGACATGGGATGATTCCGGTGAAAAGAGAGCAGGTCGCGCGTTAGCTGGCCCGGCCGAGAAGCTCGACCGGGCGGAGAATTCGCAGCGTGCGCGCGAGGACGCGCAGCTCTCTGGTCACCGCATGGAACATGACGCAAAACTAGGCGGATGTGACGGGAGCGTCAATGCGCGCCGTGCGCAGGGCTGGACCGGAAAGGCCAACTCTGGCGCAAGGCTGCCGCTCGACCTATATTAAATGCTGAAACCCTTGCGAGGCAGACATGGCGCTGACCCAGGCCGAATCGCATCCCCCGCCTCCAGCCACCCGCAGCGGCGCGGGCAACCGTGCTCTCGTGGCTGGTGCCGTGGCCGGGGCGGTTCTTCTGATGGGCGCGGCGGTCCTGCTCTGGGTCCAGAATGGTCCGGCGGTCTTCTTCGAGACGGTCGCCGCCGGTTTCGCCGCCTGTTTCTGAGGCACCCGCCGTCTTTCCGCCGTGCATGTAGGGCAATCCGCCCAATGGCCGGCCGGCCTATCTGCCAGCCATGCTACGCCCCTCATCGCTCCGCGATGCCAGACGTTAAGGAAAATCCATGTCCGCGCGTGCCAAGATCATCGCCCTGTTCGCGGCCTTTGCCAGCGGCGCGCTGATCCTGGTGGTGGCCGCCACCGCCCTCCTGCCGCAGCGCGGCCCCACGGCTGCATCCTCCACCTCCAGCGTGGGCGGGCCGTTCCGTCTCGTGGACCAGACCGGCGCGCCGGTCACCGAGGCGGCGCTGAAGGGCAAGCCGACCCTGATCTTCTTCGGCTTCACCCATTGCCCGGACATCTGCCCCACGGCCTTGTTCGAGCTTTCGGAGATCTTCGCCGCCCTCGGGCCGGATGCGGACAAGGTTCAGGCCTTCTTCGTCACCGTGGATCCCGAGCGTGACACGCCGGAGGCCCTGAAGGCCTATCTCTCTTCCTTTGCGCCGCAGCTTCGCGCCCTCACCGGCACGCCGGCCGAGATCGACGCCATCAAGAAAGAATACCGGGTCTATTCCCGCAAGGTGCCGCTGGATGGCGGGGACTACACCATGGACCATACGGCGGTGATCTATCTGATGGACAAGTCCGGCACGTTTCTCGCTCCGTTCAACGCCAAGCGCCCCGCAGCCGAGGCGGCAGCCGACCTGCGCCGGGTGATGTGATCCTGCGTGATGTGAGCCGGCGCTTGGGATGAGGGCGTGGTGCCGCGCAGGGCTCGCGACGTGCCGTGCTCGGTCTTGTCCCAGCGATGCGGATCGGTCGCAAGATCCGCCAGCGCGCGCCAGACCGCCAGCGATTGCAGCAGCCAGTAGACCGGCAGGCCGATGAGGATCCACGCCTCCGCCAGCCGCCGCCGCCGCGCGAGGCCCAACAGCGAGATGATGGCGGTGACCCCGTAGCCAAGGCCAAGATTCACATAGCACAGGGCGAGGGTCGCCACCTCGCCCCAGGTGCGCTCGTGCCCGGCAAACGCGGCGGTCCAGAGGTGATGGCCCACCGCCGCAAGGCTGAAGGGGTGCACCGCCATGGCCACGAAGGGACCGGCGGTGAGCAGCAGCGCCACCAGCAGGCGGGGCAGGCCGAGATCGGCGAGCAGGGCGCCCGGCGACCGGACATGCACCAGCAGGGTCTGCGCCCAGCCCTTCATCCAGCGGGTGCGCTGGCGCAGCCAGGCGTGAAGCGTTACCGGGGCTTCCTCCAGCGTGTCGGAGGCGATGGCGCCGATGGTCCAGCCAAGGCGGGACAGGCGCAGCCCGAGATCGGCATCCTCCGTCACATTGTAGGCGTCCCACCCGCCCGCGCTCTCCAGCGCCGCACGGCGGAAATGGTTGGAGGTGCCGCCGAGCAGGATGGGCATGCCCATGGCCGCCAGCGCCGGCACCAGAACGTCGAAATGGGCACAATATTCCACCGCGAAATGCCGGGTGATGAGGCGCTCGCGGGCATTCTCCACCACCAGCCGGGCCTGCACACAGGCGCGTTGCGGCCCGCCGCGCTGGAAGCAGGCGAGGGCGGCCCGCAACTGCCCGGGATCGGGCACGTCCTCCGCATCGAACACCGCGACGAAGGTGCCGCGCGCGAAGGGCAGGGCGGCGTTCAGGGCCTTGGGCTTGGTGCGCGGGCCGATGGGGGCGGCGGTGATGATCTCGAAACGGGGCGGCAGGTGCGCGGCCAGAATGGCGGCGCGGGTCTGCGCGTCGTCCGGCTCCAGGATCAGCTTGATGTCCAGCTTCTCGGGGGGATAGTCGAGCGCCGCGAGCGCGCTTGCGAGGCGCGGCACCATGGCGGCCTCGCGATAGAGCGGCACGAGGATGGAATAGACCGGCAGGTGCCGGTCCTCCAGCCGGGGGAGGGCGGGAGCGGGCTCCGGCATCAGGCAACTGGCAAGCCGCAGGCCGAGCGCGCACAGGAACACGGTCGAGACCGCGCCGAGCACCGCCATCTGCAAGGCGGCGGGGGCGAAGAAGGCCAGCAGGAGAAGGCCGGCCGCGACCATGAGGAAGGGCCAGGCGAGGCGGCGTCCCTGCGGCGCGTCGGCGGCCGAGAGGTGGGGATGGCGCTGGCGCAGCCCGTCCGCCGCCGCCTGCGCGAGACCGCCGGCACCGTGACGGGCAAGCGCGGCGCGCAGCGTTTCGGGGGAGGTGAGACGCACCCGCGTGGCTTCGGCCGGGGCGGCGGCCAGTTCCTCCGCGAGCCGGCGCAGGGCGCGACCCCGCACGCCTGCCACGAGGACGGGGGCCTGCCGCGTTCCGGCCAGGGCGAGGCCCGCCCGCAGCGCGCCGGGCACGTCCTCCGCCGGGAGCAGGAGGACGGGTTCCCCGTCCCATAGGTCGATGCCGAGATGGGCGGCCTGCGCGGCCGCGAGGGCCTCGGGCGAGATCAGTCCGGCATGGAGCAGCACCTGGTCACCGCCGACCCCCATCGTGCGGGCGCGCATCTGCGCATGGCGCAGCACATCGGGGGTCAGAAGATGCCGCAGGCCGGCGAGTTCCACCGGCAGCTGCGGCTCGGCGTCAAGGTCCAGCGCGGTGTGCAGATCCGGCCTGCTGCGATGCTTAGCCCCCGGATGTTCGGACGCGGTCTCCCGCGGTGTCGCGACGTCCCCGTCACGCCGTCCCTTGCGGCGCGCCTCCGCCTCGCTCAACATGCCATCCCCCGTTGGCGCGAATTGACGAGTGGTCTCAACCCTACGATGCGGAATGCGTTCTGGCTATGCCACCCTTTGGCCGTTTCGGCCTGTTTCGGGCTTCTGCTGCCGGCGATGCTGGCCGCGGGCCTGCCCGCATATGCCCAGACCGGGGTGCTCCCCCCCGCAGAGGCCCGCGGGCCGGCGCCGGCGCCGGCCGGCGTTCCGAACTTCTGGAACGTGGAGCGGCGGCTGGAACGGCCCGATGCCTCCCAGCTTCCCGCCACCATCCGCTTCCTCACCACGGATGACTTCCCGCCGTTCAACTTCCTGGCGGCGGACGGCGCGCTGATGGGGTTCAACCTCGACCTCGCCCGCGCCGTCTGCGCCGAGCTGGGCGCCACCTGCACGCTCCAGACGGTGCCCTTCGCGGACCTGCTGACGGATCTCGACGAGAACAAGGGGGATGCGATCATCGCCGGCCTTGCCGCGACGCCCGCCGTGCGGCAGCGGGCGGACTTCAGCGAGCGCTATCTCGGCACTCCGGCCCGCTTCGTCGGCCGGACCGGCACCGCGCTGCGCGCAGCGACGCCGGAGCAGGTGGCGAACAAGAGCGTCGCCGTGGTGGCCGGCACGGCGCACGAGGCTTATCTGCGGGCCTTCTTCCCCGAAGCCGGCATCCGGCCCTATCCGGATGCGGCAGCCGCGCGCGAGGCGCTGCGCACGGGCGAAGTGGACCTGCTGTTCGGCGATGGCATCGGCCTCGCCCTGTGGCTGAACGGCGCCGCCTCGCAGAGCTGCTGCCGCTTCGTGGGCGGCCCGTTCACCGAGAGCCGCTATTTCGGCGACGGCCTCGCCATCGCGCTCAAGCCCGGCAACGACCAGCTGCGCCGGGCGCTGGACTATGCGCTCCAGCGGGTGTGGGAGAAGGGAGTCTATGCCGATCTCTATCTGCGCTGGTTCCCCATCGGCTTCTACTGACATCCCGTCGGCGGCGCGGTATCGCTTGAGCGGGGCAGGGCAGGCACCCGCGCTCACATTGGCTCCATGGGTTGCCGGGAGACTGAAAGTGCCATGAGCGCCTTGACCCTGGCCATCATCGCCTTCTTCGCCATGGCCGGTGCGGCCGGTTGCGGCTCCCTGCTGGCGCGCCGCATGCCGCCGGACCTCCTCGGCGAAAGCTCCATCAAGAGCCTTAGGGCCGCCATGGCCCTGGTGGCGACCATGACCGGCCTCATCCTCGGCCTGATGGTGAACTCCGCCCGCTCCCAGTATTCGGAGGCGGAGAAGGACGTGCAGATGTACGCCACCACCCTGATGCGCACGGATATCGAGCTCACCAATTTTGGTGCCGCCGCCTGTGCGGTGAGGAGCGACCTGCGCGGTTATATCGAGGCTCTGCTGGCGCAGACCTGGCCCGCTCTGCCGGGCAGCAGCACCGGCGCAGGCGACGCGCGTCCGGCCACCACGGTGCTGCTCGACCTCACGCGCAAGCTCGAACACCTGAGCCCGCAGAACGACATTCGGAAAACGCTGATCTCGCTCGGCCACCAGCTGCTGGAATATCGCTGGCGCATCAGCGATTTCACCAGCGACCGGGCACCGGCGACCTTCATCGTCGCGGTGATCTGCTGGCTGGCGCTGATCTACGGCCTTCTCGGTGTGTTCGCGCCCCGCACGCCGCTGGTGCTGTTCGGCTATTTCGGCGCCATCGCCTGCATCTCCACCGCGATCTTTCTGGTGGTGGAGATGGACGATCCCTTCTCCGGACAGTTGCGCGTGCCGCGGGCGCCCATCAGCGATGTCCTGACCTTCATGGCGAGCCAGCCCTGCCCGGTGGCCACCGATGGGGCGCTGGCAGTGCCGGCCCGGCCCTGACGGCGAACAGCGGTCAGGGGGAGGAGGATGCCGCCCCCGCTTTGGCAAGGAGGAGCGCGATGCGGGTGATGGCCGGCGCATCGTCCTCGATGCGGCCGGTGGTGAGGTGGAACCAGTTGAAGCCGATATAGAGCGTCACCAGATCCTCGATGGTATCGGACCGGATGTCCCCCCGTGCCGCAGCGCGCGCGAACAGGCCCCGCACATCCTTCAGCCGGCCCGGCAGGAACTTGTCGCGCAAGGTGGCCTGCGCCACGTCGCCCGCCTGCGCCTCGGCAATCAGGCCGCGAAAGGCGCGCCCGGTCGGGGTGTCGCGCCAGAAGCCCCAGAGCGCGCTGGTGTAGGCCAGCAGATCGCCCGGCAGGCTGCCGGTGTCGGGCGCGCGCACGGTTGCGGCCTTCTCGGCGGAATACACATCCACCAGCAGATCGGCTTTGGTCGGCCACCAGCGATAGAGGGTCGGCTTGCCGGCCCCCGCGCGGCGCGCCACCTCCTCGAAGGTAAATCCGGCATAGCCGCGCTCGGCCAGCAGGTCGCGGGCGGCAGCGAGGATCGCCGCTTCGGTCGCCGGACTGCGGCGGGCGCCGATGGAGGCCCGGCGGCCCGTCTTCGGCGTTTCGTCTGTCATCGGCATTCCTCTGGCGCAGGGCCGGCATGTGCGCGGCGCGGCCCGTGCCGGTTTGCTTATCGAAACGGATCGTCTATATCAATATCAACGAAACGGATCGTATCGTTTGATTGGAGCGATCGCCATGCTTCCCTTGGCCCTTTTCACCCACCTGCGCTTTCTCGGCATCCTGATGGCCGGGGCCTACGGGCTCATCAACCTCCTGCTGGAACTGCTCGCCCCCCTCACCGACGGCTGGACCCATTGGGGCACCACGCTGCTGGCCGTGCCCTTCATGGTGATAGGTATGGTGCATCTGGTGATCCCGCTGGCCCGCCGCACCGGTAAATGAAGGGCGTGCCCCGCGTTGACGCATCCCTGCGTGCCTGACTAAGGTCGCCGCCCGTTTGTGGAGCCGTCCTGACATGACCGAAGCCTCGTCCGCCCCCGCCGATCCGGCCGCCCTTGCCCGCGAACTGCGTGTGGCGGCCGAGACCGCGTCTGCCTGGCCGTTCGAGGAAGCGCGGAAACTGGTGGAGCGCCTGAAGCGCCAGCCCAAGGACGAGGTGCTGTTCGAGACCGGATACGGCCCCTCGGGCCTGCCGCATATCGGCACGTTCGGCGAGGTCGCCCGCACCACCATGGTGCGCCACGCCTTCCATGTGCTGACCGAGGACAAGATCCCCACCCGGCTGCTGTGCTTCTCCGACGACATGGACGGCATGCGCAAGATCCCGGAGAATGTGCCGGATCCCGCCGCGCTGAAGCCCTATCTCCAGATGCCGCTGACCCGTGTGCCGAACCCGTTCGGCGGCGGCTATGCCTCTTTCGGCGACCATAACAACGCCATGCTGCGGCGCTTCCTGGACACGTTCGGCTTCGCCTACGAGTTTGCCAGCGCCACCGACTATTATATGTCCGGCAAGCTGGATGCGGTGCTGCTGAAGGCGCTGGAAAAGTACGACGCCATCATGGACGTCATGCTGCCCACCCTCGGGGAGGAGCGGCAGGCCACCTATTCGCCTTTCCTGCCCATCTCGCCCACCTCCGGCCGCGTGCTCTACGTGCCCATGAAGGCGGTGGACGCCAAGGCCGGCACCATCACCTTCGACGACGAGGACGGCACCGAGACCACGCTCCCCGTCACCGGCGGGCGGGTGAAGCTCCAGTGGAAGCCCGATTTCGGCGCGCGCTGGGCGGCGATGGGCGTGGACTTCGAGATGTTCGGCAAGGACCACCAGACCAACGCGCCGATCTATGACCGGATCTGCGAGATCATGGGCGGGGCGGCGCCGGAGCATTTCGTCTATGAGCTGTTCCTGGACGAGAAGGGCCAGAAGATCTCCAAGTCCAAGGGCAACGGCCTGACCATCGACGAATGGCTCACCTATGCCAGCCCGGAGAGTCTCGCCCTCTACATGTTCCAGTCGCCGCGCTCCGCCAAGAAGCTGCATTTCGACGTCATCCCGAAGGCGGTGGACGAGTATTTCAACTTCCTCGGCCGCTATCCCGCGCAGGACGAAAAGAACCGCCTCGGCAATCCGGTGTGGCACATCCATGCCGGCCATCCGCCGGTGGAAGAGATGCCGCTGTCCTTCGGTCTCATGCTGAAGCTCGCCTCTGCCTCCAATGCGGAAGACAAGGGCGTGCTGTGGCGCTTCATCGAGCGCTATGCGCCCGGCGTGTCGGCCGCCACCCATCCCACGGTGGACAAGCTGGCCGGCTATGCGGTGCGCTATTTCGTGGACCGTGTGAAGCCGCGCCGCACCTATCGCCTGCCCGACGAGACCGAGGCGGAAGCGCTGGCGGCGCTGGACGCGGCCCTGGCGGTGCTCGACGGCGAGGACCGCGAGGCGATCCAGAACGCGGTTCTGGACGTGGGGCGTGCCATCCCGCGCTATCAGGACCTCAAGAAGAAGAGCCCGACCGGCGGGCCGGGCGTGTCCTTCGCCTGGTTCAGCGCGCTCTATGAGCTGCTGCTGGGCGAGAAGGAGGGGCCGCGCTTCGGCTCCTTCGTGGCCGCCTATGGCATTCCGGAGACCCGCGCGCTGATCGCCCGGGCGCTGGCCGGCGAACTCGCCGCCCCCGCCGCCTGAGACCGCCTGCGCGGGCTCTGCCTGCGCGGCATCCTTCACCGACCGGACCCGATCTTCGTCCGCATCCCTGCCGTTCCGGCGGCGGGGATGCGGGCGCCGCAGATGGGCCGTCTTTTTATTTCCGCGTTGACATGGTATTTTAAAATAAATTACATTTTTATATCGTTTTATAGGAGATCGCCATGACGCTGCGCCTTGGGGACGTCGTTCCCGATTTCACCGCCGAGACGACGGAAGGCCCGGTGCGCTTCCATGAATGGCTCGGCGACAGCTGGGGCATCCTGTTCTCGCACCCGAAGAACTTCACCCCGGTCTGCACCACGGAACTGGGCCAGGTGGCGCATCTGAAGGGGGCGTTCGACCAGCGCAACGTGAAGGTCATCGGCCTGTCCGTGGACAGCCTCGCCAATCACCCGGCCTGGGTGGACGACATCCGCGACGCCACCGGCGCGGCGCTGAATTTCCCGCTCATCGCCGACAGCGACCGCAAGGTGTCGGACCTCTATGACCTGGTCCACCCCAATGCCAGCGACACCACCACCGTGCGCTCGGTGTTCGTCATCGGCCCGGACAAGAAGCTGAAACTGACGCTGACCTATCCGGCCAGCACCGGCCGCAATTTTCAGGAAATCCTGCGGGTGGTGGATTCCCTCCAGCTCAC
>NCCY01000089.1 GCA_002279855.1 Rhizobiales bacterium 12-68-15 | reverse complement strand
CTGCTGCCGGCCGACCAGATCGACAGCTATATTGCCGGCCTCATCCTGCTGGCGGCGGCGCCCTGCACGGCCATGGTGTTCGTCTGGTCCAACCTGATCAAGGGCGAGCCCCATTTCACCCTGTCCCAGGTGGCGCTCAACGACGCCATCATGATCGTGGCGTTCGCGCCCGTGGTGGGGCTGCTGCTCGGCCTCTCCTCCATCACGGTGCCGTGGGACACGCTGTTCCTGTCGGTGGGGCTCTACATCATCGTGCCGGTGATCGCGGCCCAGCTTCTGCGCGGCCGCATTCTCGCCAATGCAGGGCAGGCCGGGCTCGACCGCCTGCTCGGCGTGCTCCAGCCGCTCTCCCTCGTGGCGCTGCTGGCAACGCTGGTGCTGCTGTTCGCCTTCCAGGGGGAGCAGATCCTCGCCCAGCCGCTGGTGATCGCGCTGCTCGCGGTGCCGATCCTGATCCAGGTCTATTTCAATGCGGGCCTCGCCTATCTGCTGAACCGCATGAGCGGCGAAGCCCATTGCGTGGCCGGCCCCTCCGCCCTCATCGGCGCCTCCAACTTCTTCGAGCTGGCGGTGGCCGCCGCCATCAGCCTGTTCGGGTTCACCTCGGGCGCGGCACTCGCCACCGTGGTGGGCGTGCTCATCGAGGTGCCGGTGATGCTGTCCGTGGTCTGGATCGTGAACCGCTCCAGGGACTGGTACGAGGCCGGCGGCGTGAAGGTGACGCACGTCACCGACCGCACCAAGGCCTGAAACCATCGCGGCATCGCCGCACCTGCTGAAGACACACAGGACATGAGGGTGCCATGAGAGTGGGAATCAACGGCCTCGGCCGCATCGGACGGCTCTCGCTGCGGGCGGCGCTCGGGGCGGCAAGCCGCCCGGACACGGACCCGCGCGGAGCCAACCGGCTCGACATCGTCCATCTCAACGAGATCAAGGGCGGCGCCGAGGCGTGCGCCCATCTGCTGGAATTCGACAGCGTGCAGGGCCGCTGGCGCGCGCCCATTTCCCATGAGGCGGGATGCGTGCGCATCGGCGACCGGACCATGTCCTTCTCGTCTCACGCCAGGCCCGAAGACATCCCGTGGGGCGATCTCGGGGTGGACGTGGTGCTGGAAGCCACCGGCAAGTTCCTCACCCCCGCCATGCTTGAAGGCCACCTGAAGCGCGGCGCCAAGCGCGTCATCGTCGCCGCGCCGGTGAAGGACCCCTCGGTGCTCAACGTGGTGGTGGGGGTGAACGAGGATCTCTACGACCGGGAGGCGCACCCCATCGTCACCGCCGCCTCCTGCACCACCAACTGCCTCGCTCCGGTGGTGAAGGTGGTGCACGAGGCCATCGGCATCCGCCACGGCCAGATCACCACCATCCACGATCCCACCAACACCAATGTGGTGGTGGATGCCCCCCACAAGGATCTGCGCCGCGCCCGCTCCGCCATGCTCTCGCTCCAGCCCACCACCACCGGCAGCGCGACCGCCATCGCGCTGATCTATCCCGAGCTGAAGGGCAAGCTGGACGGCCATGCGGTGCGGGCGCCGGTGCTCAACGCCTCCCTGACCGACTGCGTGTTCGAGATGGCACGGGACACCACCGCCGAGGAGGTGAATGCCCTGTTCGCCGCCGCCGCCGCAGGCGCGCTCAACGGCATTCTCGGCTTCGAACCGCGCCCGCTGGTGTCGGCGGACTATGCCCGCGACACCCGCTCGGCCATCGTGGACGGCCCCTCCACCCTCGTCACCGACGGCACCCTGCTCAAGGTCTATGCCTGGTATGACAACGAGATGGGCTACGCCTGCCGCATGGTGGACCTCGCCTGCCATCTCCAGCGGGCGGGGCTGTGATGGCATCCTCCCCCGGCGGGCTGCGCAACTACGCCATCGTCACGGCGGCCTATTGGGGCTTCACCCTGACCGACGGCGCCCTGCGCATGCTGGTGCTGTTCACCTTCTTCAGGCTCGGCTATTCGCCCTTCACCCTCGCCTTCCTGTTCCTGCTCTACGAGGCGGCGGGCATCGGGGCGAACGTCATCGGCGGCTGGCTCGCGGCCCGCTTCGGCATTACCCGCATGCTGATTGTGGGGCTGACCACCCAGATCGCGGGCTTCCTGCTGCTCTCCGCCCTGTCGCCCACGTGGGAAACCGCTGTCCTGGTGGCCTGGGTGGTGGCGGCGCAGGGCGTGTGCGGGGTGGCCAAGGACCTCACCAAGACCGCCTCCAAGTCCGCCATCAAGATCACGGAGGCGCAGGCGAAGGGCAGGGCGGAGGGGCGCCTGTTCCGCTGGGTGGCGTGGTTCACCGGCTCCAAGAATGCCATGAAGGGCTTCGGCTTCTTTCTCGGCGGCGTCCTGCTGGAGGCGTTCGGCTTCCGCCTCTCGCTGTGGCTCATGGCGGGCGTGCTGGCGCTCGTCCTGCTCGGTGTCCTGTTCTCCCTGCCGCCGATGATGGGCAAGGCCAGGGCCAGCTCCTCGGCCAGGGAGCTGTTCGGCAAGAGCCGGGGGGTGAACCTGCTCGCCGCCGCCCGCGTCGCCCTGTTCGGCGCGCGGGACGTGTGGTTCGTGGTGGGCGTGCCGGTGTTTCTCTATGGCACCGGCTGGACCTTTCCCATGGTCGGCGGCTTCCTCGCGCTCTGGACCATCGGGTACGGCCTCGTGCAGGCGGTGGCCCCCGCCATGGTGAGCCGCAGCCCGGACGGATTGTCGAGGGAAGTGCCGGCGGCCCGGTGGTGGGCGCTGGGCCTTGCGCTGGTGCCGGTGGCCATCGCGGGGCTGCTCGCGGCAACGCCGGTGCGGCCGGACCTCGTTCTCGTGGTCGGGCTCGCGCTGTTCGGCGTGGCCTTTGCGGTGAATTCCTCGCTCCACTCCTATCTCATCCTCGCTTATGCGGGCTCGGAGAAGGCGGCGGAGGATGTCGGCTTCTATTATGCGGCCAATGCGGCGGGGCGCTTTGCCGGGACGCTTCTGTCCGGCCTGCTCTACCAGACGGGCGGCATCACCGCCTGCCTCGCCGGCTCCGCCGCCATGCTCGCCGCCTGCTGGCTCACCACCCTGTTGCTGCCGACCCATGCGGGGGGTGCCGACCGGACAGGCCCGCGCCGCACGATGCCGGGCCGGTGATCCGGCGCCGGGCGTAGTCGGCGCGTCACACAACAGTCGTATCACGCATGCGATCCGATTGGAGATTCAAGCCATGACGCTTTTGCGCTCCCTGACCTGTGCCGCAATGCTCGCGGCGACCCTGCTGGCCCCAACTCTCGCCCGGGCGGAGTTCAAGCTCGACCCGCGCTTCACCGACACCAATGGCGACATGGTGGCGGACACCCCGACCGATCCGGCCAAGCAACTGGACCCCGACACCCTCATCTTCGCCTACACCCCGGTGGAAGACCCCGCCGTCTATGCCAAGGTGTGGCAGGAATTCCTGGACCATCTCGCCAAGGTCACGGGCAAAAAGGTGCAGTTCTTCCCTGTGCAGTCCAATGCCGCGCAGCTTGAAGCCATGCGCGCCGGGCGTCTGCACGTGGCCGGCTTCAATACCGGCTCCAACCCCATCGCGGTCGCCTGCGCCGGCTTCGTGCCCTTCACCATGATGGCGGCGAAGGACGGCGCCTACGGCTACGAGATGGAGATCATCACCTATCCGGGTTCCGGCATCACCAAGGTCGAGGACATCAAGGGCAAGAAGATGGCCTTCACCTCCGAGACCTCTAACTCGGGCTACAAGGCGCCGTCCGCGCTGCTGAAGTCCCAGTTCGGCATGGAGGCCGGCAAGGACTACCAGCCCGTCTTCTCCGGCAAGCACGACAATTCCATCATCGGCGTCGCCAACAAGGACTATCCCGCCGCCGCCATCGCCAATTCGGTGATGAAGCGGATGATCGCCCGTGGCGTCATCAAGCCCGAGCAGGTGGTGACCATCTACAAGTCGCAGACTTTCCCCACTACCGGTTACGGCTATGTCTACAACCTGAAGCCGGAACTGGCCGCAAAGGTGAAAGAGGCCTTCTTCACCTTCAACTGGGAAGGCACCGGCCTCCAGAAGGAATTCAAGTCGGCCGAGCCGCCGCAGGAGACGTTCATCCCCATCACCTTCAAGGACACCTGGGCGGTGGTGCGGCAGATCGATGATGCCATGGGCGTCAGCTACGCCTGCAAGTAAACTCAAAGTAAGCTTGAAACTGAAGGTCGCAGGCAGATCGCGCACGTAAAACGCGCATATCGGGCGCGGGAGGAAAGAGACGGGAATGCTGACCATCGCCGGTCTGTCCAAGCGCTACGCCAAGGGGGACAAGGCCCTCGAGGACGTATCGCTCAGCATCCCCGCCGGTCAGGTGGTGGGATTGATCGGCCCCTCGGGCGCCGGCAAGTCCACCCTCATCCGCTGCGTCAACCGGCTGGTGGAGCCGACGTCCGGCTCCATCCGGCTGGGAGACACCGAGATCACCCGCCTCGGCGGCGCGGGCCTGCGCCGCGCGCGTCGGCGCATGGGGATGATCTTCCAGGAATATGCCCTGGTGGAACGCCTCACCGTCATGGAGAACGTGCTCTCCGGGCGGCTCGGCTATGTGGGCTTCTGGCGCGCCTTCCTGCGCCGGTTCCCGCAGGCCGATATCGACCGGGCCTTCGCCGTGCTGGACCGGGTTGGCCTGCTCGACCATGTGGACAAGCGCGCCGACCAGCTCTCCGGCGGCCAGCGCCAGCGTGTGGGCATTGCCCGCGCCCTGGTGCAGGAGCCGGACATCCTGCTGGTGGACGAGCCAACCGCCAGCCTCGATCCGAAGACTTCGCGCCAGATCATGCGCCTGATCGTCGAGGTGTGCGCCGAGCGGCAGCTGGCGGCCATCGTCAATATCCACGACGTGGCGCTGGCCCAGATGTTCGTCCAGCGCATCATCGGCCTCAAGGCCGGGCGCATCGTGTTCGACGGCCCGCCGGCGGCGCTCGACACTCCCGCCCTGACGGCGATCTATGGCGAGGAAGACTGGTCCCGCACCATCCGCGAGGCCGATGACGATGCGGCGGATGAAGCGGCCGCGCAGGACGCCGTCCGCATCCTGCGCGCGCAGGCGCCGGCAGCCGCCGTGGCGCGGGCGCTCTGATGACCGCAACTCACGCCCCGGCGCGCCGCTGGCGGCCTCCGCCGCTCATCGCCAATCCCGTCCTGCGCATCGCGCTCATCGCCGGCGCGGCGATCTATCTGGCGCTCGCCCTCGGCACCGTCGAGGTCAACTGGGCACGCCTTTCGGATGGCTGGGCGCGCGGGCTGCGCTTCGTCTCGGGCTTCCTGGAGCCGAATTTCTCGCGGCGCTGGGACGACATCGTCCAGGGCATGATCGAGAGCCTGACCATGACGGTGACCTCCACCGTGGTGGGCATCGCCATCTCCGTGCCCATCGGCATCGGCGCCGCGCGCAATGTGGTGCCGCGCCCGGTCTATTATGCCTGCCGCGCCATCATCGCCGTGTCGCGCTCCTTGCAGGAGATTATCGTCGCCATCCTGCTGGTGGCCATGGTGGGCTTCGGGCCGTTCGCCGGCTTCCTCACCCTGTCCTTCGCCACCATCGGATTCCTGTCCAAGCTGCTGGCAGAGGACATCGAGGACATTGATCCCGCCCCGGTGGAGGCGATCCGCGCCACCGGCGCGCTTTGGCCGTCGCTGATCGCGTTCGGCGTGCTGCCCCAGGTGGCGCCGCGCCTGCTGGGACTCTCGCTCTACCGGCTCGACATCAATTTCCGCGAGTCCGCCGTGGTGGGAATCGTCGGCGCGGGCGGCATCGGCGCCACCCTGAACACCGCCATCGACCGCTACGAGTTCGACAGCGCCGCGGCCATCCTCATCCTCATCATCGCCATCGTCATGGCGAGCGAATACGTGTCCGGCCTGATCCGCGGGCGGGTGAAATAATGCCCGTCACCCTGCATCCCGAAGGCGGCCGCTCCTGGCAGCGCCGCACCCCGCGCGGGCAGATCGCCGTGTGGTTCGGCTGGCTCATCGCCGTGGCCTTCACCGTGTTCTGCTGGCGGGTGATGACGGAAGGCACCATCTGGGCCTTCGTCTGGGACGCGCCGACCCAGGCGGCGGACATCGGCGCCCGCATGGTGCCGCCGCGCTGGTCCTATTTTCCGGCGCTGCTCAAGCCGTTGTGGGACACGCTCAACATCGCCACCCTCGGCACGCTCGCCGCCATCGTGCTGTCGGTGCCGGTGGCGTTTCTCGCGGCCCGCAACACCACGCCCAGCGCCGCGTTCGTGCGGCCGCTGGCCCTGTTCGTCATCGTCGCCTCGCGGTCCATCAACTCCATCATCTGGGCGCTGCTGCTGGTGGCGATCCTGGGTCCCGGCGTGCTGGCCGGCATCATCGCCATCGCGCTGCGCTCCATCGGCTTCATCGGCAAGCTGCTCTACGAGGCCATCGAGGAGATCGACGAGGGGCAGGTGGAGGCGATCCGCGCCACCGGCGCCTCGGGCGCGCAGACGCTCGCTTATGGCATCGTCCCGCAGATCATGCCCGCCTTCGCCGGCATAAGCGTGTTCCGCTGGGACATCAACATCCGCGAATCCACCGTGCTGGGGCTGGTCGGGGCGGGCGGCATCGGGCTCAACCTCGAAAGCTCTCTCAATACGCTGGCCTGGCCGCAGGTGACGCTGATCCTCATGGTCATCCTCGCCACGGTGGTGGCGAGCGAATGGGTTTCGGCGCGCGTTCGCCACGCCATCATCTGATGCCCGGAGCCTGAACCATGACCGCCCCTGCCCCTGTCACCATCTGGCACAATCCGGCCTGCGGCACCTCGCGCAACACGCTGGCGATGATCCGCAATGCCGGCATCGAGCCGGTGATCGTCGACTATCTGAAGACCCCGCCGGCCCGCGCGGAAGTGGCCGCCGCCATCGCGGCAGCGGGGCTGACGGTGCGCGCCGCGCTCCGCGAGAAGGGCACGCCCTATGGCGCGCTTGGTCTCGATGATCCCGCCCTCACCGACGCCGCGCTCCTCGACGCCATGATGGACCACCCGATCCTCATCAACCGGCCGTTCGTGTTCACGCCCCTCGGTGTCCGGCTGTGCCGGCCCTCGGAACGGGTGCTGGACATTCTGCCCGTGCCGCAGAAGGGGCCGTTCACGAAGGAGGACGGCGAGGTGGTGATCGACGCGCAGGGCCGCCGCATCTGCTGAGGCGGCGGCCGCGCAACCGGTCGCTTTCGCAAGCGTTCGAGGGCCTCAGGGCGTCCGGAACCGCGAGATCGTCGCCTGCGTCTCCGCAACCAGCCGCGCCACGAGATCGGCCACCGGCATCTCCCGCGCGAGGCGTCCGGCCTGTCCGGACCAGAGCGCGGTGAAGTCGCCGGACCCCTGCGCTTCCGCCGCTGCCTTCAGCGGGCCGAGGGGCGGGGCGGCGGTGGGGAAGGGGGGAACGGTGGGGGAGAGCGGTCCCTGCTCGCGCATCAGCCGGTTCAGGATGCCCCGCGCCGGGCGCCCGGTGAACACATTGGTGAGCGCGGTGGCGTCGCTGGGTGCGCTTGCGAGGGCGGCGCGATAGGGCGCCGAAAGGCCGGCTTCCGGCGTCAGCAGGAAGGCCGTCCCGATCTGCACCGCATCCGCGCCGAGCGCGAAGGCGGCGGCGATCCCCCGGCCGTCCGCGATGGCGCCCGCCGCGATCACCGGCACGTTCACCGCGTCCGCGATCTGCGGCACAAGGGCGAAGGTGCCGATCTGCCGGGCCGGGTCATCGCCGAGGAAGATGCCGCGGTGCCCGCCGGCTTCCGCGCCCTGCGCGATCACCGCGTCCGCGCCGTTCGCTTCGAGCCACAGGGCTTCCTCGACGGTGGTGGCGGAGGCCAGAACCACCGCGCCCGCCGCCTTCACCCGCGCCAGAAGCGGGGCCGGCGGCAGGCCGAAATGGAAGCTGACCACGCGGGGGCGCACCTCTTCCACCACCGCGCACATCACGGCATCGAACGGCGCCCGGTTCGTCACCGCGATGGGCGCTGCGGGATCAAGGCCGAGCTCGGCATAATAGGGCGCCAGCCGCGCCTTCCAGTCCGCCGCGCGCGCCGGGTCTTCCGGGTCGGGCACATGGGCGAAGAAATTCAGGTTGAAGGGCCGGTCCGTCACCTCTCGCAGGGCGGCGGCCTCGGCGCGCACCTGGTCGGGCGTCATGGAGGCGCAGCCCAGCGAGCCCAGCGCCCCCACGGCGCTCGCCTGCCGGGCCAGCGCCGGCTTCGGGCCGATCATGGGGGCCTGGATGAGGGGGAGGTCGGTGCCGACAAGGTCGGTGAAGCGGGTGGAAGGCCACATGGCGAAGCGTTTCCCTGTTGTCCGGGCCTTCGGTCAAGCCGGGGCGCCCTGTGTGCCGCCCTCCCGGCGCCGGTCATGGATCGGTGCCGCTGGCAGGAAGTCCGGTTCGGGAGAAGCCTAGTCTGCCCGCGCCCGTCCGTCCCGTCGTGTTTGCGCGGAGCGGATGGCGCGTTTGCGCTGATCATGCCGGCGCAAGGATCTGCGCAAGGGTGTGCGTGAGGATCTGCCGGATCTCGGGAAGGCAGGAGCCGCAATTGGTGCCGGCCTTCAGCGCCGCGCCCACCGCCGCCGGGCTGTCGCAACCGTCCCGGATGGCGCCTTCGATGGCGCCGCGCGACACGCCATGGCAGGCGCAGACCAGCGGCCCCGCCGGGGCCGCGTGCCCCGCCCGTCGCCCGGACAGGATCAGGCGCCGGTCCGCCGCCGGCACGGGGCCTGCAGCGAACAGGCTTTTGAGCGCATCCCACGCGGGCACTTGCCCGCGCGGTCCCACCATGAGCGCGAAGGCAAGGCTGCCGTCAGCAGCGAACGCGGCGGCGCGGTACTGGCCGCCGGCGGGATCGAGCAGGTCGGCGCTGTCGTTTGTCATGCGCGCGCGTGCCCAGTCCTGCCAGCGCTCCGGCGCCGCATCCCCGGCGAGGCGCCAGCCATGGCCGCCCTCCACCGGCAGGCGCGCCCACCATGCGCCGGGCGGAGGATCAAGCCGCGTCCGGGCGATGAGGAAGCCGTGGCAGCGCGCCTCCACCGGCGCCAGCCGCGCCGGGGTGGCCTTGGAGTCCGGCTGGCCGGAAAACGGGTCGGTCAGCGCATGGACGAGCGGGCCGATGCGGCCAGAGGCGGAGTTGGCCGCGCTCCAGTGGATGGGGGCGAACAGGGTGCCGCGCGCCTGCCCGGCATCCAGCTGCACCTCCAGAACCGCCACGCCTCCCGCTGTGGAGACCCGCGCGAGGCCGCCCGCTTCCAGCCCCAGCCGTGCCGCATCCTCCGGATGCACCGTCACGAAGGGGGC
>NCCY01000088.1 GCA_002279855.1 Rhizobiales bacterium 12-68-15 | reverse complement strand
GGGCACCGCCAGCGTGATCGCGTCCAGCGTGATCTCGGACGATTTGCGGGTGGCGACCGCGCCCCCGTCAGCCACCGCCTTCGCCTTCACGGCCTTCACCGCGTGGGAGAGCGCTGCGGCGGGGAGGGTGCCGCCCATGCGGCGCTCGAATTCCGTGCGCTCGTCGGCAGAGGTCGCGGCGAGGCGCTCAAGCCAGGCCTTGCGGGCGGCAGCGCCGCGGGCGGCGGCGGCCCGCCAGCCGGCGGCGGCGTCTTCCGGAACATCAAACGGGGCAGCGTCCCAGCGAAGGGCCTTGCGGGTGGCCTCGATCTCGGCGGCGCCAAGCGGCGAGCCGTGGGCCTTCTCGCTGCCCGCCTTGGCCGGGGAGCCGAAGCCGATGACGGTGCGGCAGGCGATCAGGCTCGGAGTGGGCGAGGCCTTGGCGGCGTTCAGCGCGGCGAGGATCGCTTCCGGGTCATGACCGTCCACGCGGGTCACGTCCCAGCCCGAAGCGGCGAAGCGCGCGAGCTGGTCGGTGGAGCCGGACAGCGAGGTGGCGCCGTCGATGGAGATCAGGTTGTCGTCCCACATCACGATCAGCTTGGAGAGCTTCATGTGGCCGGCAAGCTCGATGGCTTCCTGGCTGATGCCCTCCATGAGGTCGCCGTCCGAGGCGAGCACATAGGTGAAGTGATCAACCAGATCCGCGCCGAAGCGCGACGCCATCAGGCGCTCGCCCATGGCGAAGCCGACGGCGGTGGCGATGCCCTGTCCCAGCGGCCCGGTGGTGGTCTCGATGCCGGTGGTGATGAAGTTTTCCGGATGGCCGGGCGTCAGCGAGCCGAGCTTGCGGAAATTCTTCAGCTCCTCGCGCGTCACATTCTCGTATCCGAGCAGATGCAGCAGGGCATAGAGCAGCATGGAGCCGTGGCCGGCGGATAGGATGAAGCGGTCGCGGTCCGCCCATTTCGGGTCGGCCGGATCGAACGTCATCACCTGCGAGAACAGCACCGTGGCGATGTCCGCCGCTCCCATGGGCAGGCCGGGATGTCCGGAATTGGCCGCTT
Source organism: Rhizobiales bacterium 12-68-15 (assembly GCA_002279855.1). GTDB lineage: Bacteria > Pseudomonadota > Alphaproteobacteria > Rhizobiales > Xanthobacteraceae > Aquabacter. The sequence goes on along the minus strand of NCCY01000088.1, from coordinate 8,300 downwards.
CGACGGCGTCCATGGCGAGGAACCGGATGGCATTGGCCATGCGATCATGAAGGGTGCGGCTCATCATTCGGGGCGTGTCTCCGGCGCCGGGGCGGCGCCTCGTTCCGATCCAAGACGGGGCCGGGCTGAAGTCTCAGCCGTGGCGGCGGCACTGATAGCAGTGCCGCGCCGGCTGTCAAACGCAGCAATGGCGTTGCGTCAAGCCTCGGGGGGTCCGGCAGGGCGCGCCGCATCGTCGCGCCGGCCGTTCCGGATCAACTGGTTGGGCTCGACAACAGCTTGCGGAGCGTGCCCCTGCCCCCCGCCCAGAGCACGTCGGTTATGCGCCAGCCGGAGGACGTGCGGCCAAGCTTGTAGGTGACGACGGTGGCCTGATCGAAATTGTCGAAGCTCGCGGTAACCATGGCCTCACGCTGCGAGGACATCTTCGTCTCGTAGCTGACGGACCGGATCTCGAACTCCTGTGCGTCCACGAACGGGTCGAAATCCAGCCGGGTGGTGTCGCGCTTGGCGTCGGCGACGATGAGCTTGATCAGGGAGGGATCGAAATAGGCCTTCGCCACCTCCGGGTCGGTGTAGTCGAAGGCGACGATGCTGTCGGTCTTGGTGTCGAGATAATGCTGGTAGAGGGCGCGCACCACCGCTTCCGGTGCCTGCGCGGGGCTGGCGCTTGCCGGCTTTGCCTGTGTCTGGGCGAGTGCCGGGCTGAAAGCGAGGCTGACCGCTCCCGCAACCAGAACGGTCAGCAGCGCCACAAGGCGCATCGCACCAGCCGGTCCCGGCGGCGCCCGAAATCTTTCCACACCGTTCATCATGTTCCCCGTCTGGTTCTTTTCCGGTTCTTTGCGGCCTCCGGGGCTCTTGCCTCGAAGGAATGCCGGCTCCAGTCTCAGCCACGAGTTAAATGCGTTGACAAGTGGGAAGTTGCCGATGGCTTTGCGTGCGACTCATATACACTGTTAACCATGTATGCCGTGAAGCAACGCCCTTTGGAACTCACCCCCATCGAGCAGGCCTCGCAGCGGCTCAGTGCGGCCCTCGACGCCCTGTCCGCAGCGGTGGATCGCCGCCGCGAGATGGACCGGCAGCACGAGGCGCTGCTGGCCCAGCTCCACGCCATGGGCAATGACCGCGCCCGTCTTGCGCAGGAACTGGACGCGGCCTGCGCCCGCGTGCGGGACCTCGGCAATGTGGGCCAGGAGGTCAACCGCCGGCTCGACGTTGCCATGGGCACGATCCGGGACGTGCTTGCGACTCACGGCGGCTGAGATGGCACAGGTCAGCGTCACCATTGCCGGTCGCCAGTATCGCATGGCCTGCGACGAAGGGCAGGAGGAGCACCTTGTGCGCCTCGCCCGCGACGTGGACGCGCGCATCGCCCAATTGCGCACTGCCTTCGGCGAGATCGGCGACCAGCGCCTCACCGTGATGGCGGCGGTGACCATCGCGGATGAACTCTCCGAGGCGCGCGCGCGCATTCGGGCGCTGGAGAGCGACCTCGACGGTCAGCGGGACGCCCGCGCATCGGCGCTCGCCCGCATCGAGGCCAGCGAGGAAGTGGTGGCCCGCACCATCGACGAGGCCGCCGAGCGGCTGGAAAAGCTGGCGCGCGAGATCGCGCCGCCCGCGCCCCGCGCCATCGGCATGGGCTGAGGCCGCCGGCGCGGTCATCATCGTTCGGTTCTCCCCGGTTTCTGGCCCCAGCTTCTTGCATCGTGCCTCTGGCGCATCGGGCAGGGAGAGCTTACATTCGGGATCAAGCGGGGCTGCGGGGCTCGTTAGGAGACAATTCCCCGGGGCCTTATCGATCCTTAAGGGAGCTGTACCTGACCTTGCCCGTGGGCTTGGACATACGGCGCCCACCTACGCTGTAGGTTTCCCGGGATCGACCTCCGACGGCTTTTGCGGCTCCGCTCCCTCTTTCTCCAGGCTGGTGATGCAGCCCTCCTCCCGGATCGCACAGGAAGACCCGCGCGCCGCCAAGATGCGCCTGCGCGCGGAAGCGCTGGCGCGCCGCGCCGGTCTGGCGGATGCCGACCACGCCGAAGCCTCCGCCCGCGCCGCGCAGAATGCGCCCCGCCTGCTGCATTATGTGGACGGTCGCGTGGTGTCGCTGTTCGCGCCATTCCGGGACGAGATCGACACGGCCCCCCTTGCCGCCTTGCTGTGGTCGCAGGGAGCCCGGGTGGCCCTGCCGGTGGTGGTGGGGCGGGATCTGCCGCTGCTCTTTCGCCTGTGGCGACCGGGAGACCCGCTGGAGCCGGTCGGCGCCTATCGCATTCCCACCCCTCCGCCCTCCGCCCCCGAAGTGGTGCCTGACGACCTCATCGTGCCGCTCGCGGCGTTCGACCGGCGTGGCTACCGCATCGGCTACGGGGCGGGGCATTATGACCGGACCCTCGACCGGTTGCGGGCCGTGAAGCGCGTGCGCGCCTTCGGCTATGCGTTTTCGTGCCAGGAAGTGGCCGCTGTCCCCCACGAGCCCCATGACGAACCCGTGGACGGGATGATAACGGAGGTGGACGTTTTCTCCTGCGGCGGCACCTGATGCGCATTCTTTTCCTGGGCGACGTGATTGGACGGCCGGGCCGTGATGCGGTCCTCTCTCACCTGCCGGGGCTCATCGCCCGGTGGCGGCTCGACCTCGTTGTGGTGAACGGCGAGAATTCCGCCGGCGGCTTCGGCATCACCGAGGCCATCTATGAGGACTTCATCGCCGCCGGTGCCGATGCGGTGACGCTGGGCAACCACGCCTTCGACCAGCGCGAGGCCCTCGTCTTCATCGAGCGGGTGGACCGGCTCGTGCGCCCCGCCAATTATCCCGCCGGCACGCCGGGCAAGGGCAGCATCCTCGTGACCGCCAAGAACGGCGCGCGGGTGCTGGTGGCGAACGTGATGGGCCGCACCTTCATGGACCCGCTGGACGACCCCTTCGCCGCGCTCGACCGCTGCCTCGGCGGGGCGGAACTCGGCCTGCACATGGACGCGGTGGTGGTGGACTTCCACGCTGAGACCACCAGCGAGAAGCAGGCCTTCGGCCATTATTGCGACGGGCGCGCCACCCTCGTGGTGGGCACCCACACCCATGTGCCCACTGCCGACCATCGCATCCTTGGCGGCGGCACCGCCTTCATGACCGATGTGGGCATGTGCGGCTGCTATGACGGGGTGATCGGCATGGACAAGGAAGAGCCCCTGCGCCGCTTCACGCGCAAGATCGGCTCGGCCCGTTTCGAGCCCGCCTCCGGTCCTGCGGGGCTCTCCGGCCTCGCCGTCGAGAGTTGCGACCGCACCGGCCTCGCGCTCAAGGTCGCCCCGGTGCGCATCGGCGGCCATCTCAGCGAGGCGCGGCCCGATTTCTGGGAGGGGTAGGGCGCGCCCTTCCTTGCCCTCTGGCGCTTTGCCGACCTATAAGGCGCTATTCCGAACACGAACCCCGGCCCGGGCGGCGCTGCGGCAGCGGCGCGCGGGGCCGGCAACCCTGGAGCCTGATCCGATCCCGTTGAGATGAGCAGGATCGGTCAATCAGTCTCCGCAATAGAGAAGCCGGAGGCGTCCCATGGCCGGACATTCACAGTTCAAGAACATCATGCACCGCAAGGGACGGCAGGACGCGATGCGCTCCAAGCTGTTCTCCAAGCTCGCGCGCGAAATCACCGTTTCGGCCAAGATGGGCCTGCCGGACCCCAACATGAACCCGCGCCTGCGCGCCGCCATCCTGGCTGCCCGCGCGGAAAACATGCCGAAGGACAATATCGAGCGCGCCATCAAGAAGGCGGCCGGGGGCGATGCGGAGAATTACGAGGAGATCCGCTATGAGGGCTACGGCCCCGGCGGCGTCGCCGTCATCGTGGAGGCGCTGACCGACAACCGCAACCGCACGGCGGGCGAGGTGCGCTCCTATTTCACCAAGTCCGGCGGCAACCTCGCCGAGACGGGCGCCGTCTCCTTCATGTTCGACCGCATGGGCATGATCGAATATCCCGCCGCCAAGGCGAGCGACGACGCCATGATGGAAGCCGCCATCGAGGCGGGTGCCGAGGACGTGTCCTCCTCCGAGCATGGCCACGAGATCCTGTGCGCGGCCGATGCGCTGGCCGAGGTGCAGAAGGCGCTGGAAGTGACTTTCGGCGAACCCTCCAAGGCCCGCCTCGTCTGGCGCCCGCAGAACAGCATCGCGGTCGATGACGAGACCGCCGAAAAGCTGCTGCGCCTGATCGAGCATCTGGAAGACAATGACGACGTGCAGAACGTCACCGCCAATTTCGAGATGTCGGAAGCCATGCTCGCCAAGATGAGCGCCTGACCGGGCGTTTTCCGGCCTCTTCCCGCGGTGCAATCAACGCGCGTCCGGTAAGCTGGGCGCGCGTTTTGCTGTTGGGGGCAGGCATGGTCATTGCGACCGAATCGCATGTCGCCACACTTTTACGAGTTGAAATTATGATTATTTTCCTATAATCTTTTATGGGTTTTAGGAGGTCATCATATGCGAAAAGCCGGCGATACGCGCGAGTTATCTGTTTTATATAGAGATCTTAGGTTGCTGCGACGCCAGTTTGATCTGATCAAGCTCGGCTATTTGAGAAAGGATTATGATCCTTCTCAGCCGCGTGTCCCTGCTGGGTCTCCGCGAGGGGGCGAGTGGAGTCGTATCGGTCTGCCCGTATCTGGTGGATTGCGAAGTGGTGGTCGAGAAAGGCCAGCTTCACAAGGCAGAAATGCTACCTCTGAGCCTATCCGCGTCGCCGCAAGAAGAATAAGTCGCGCGAGAGAGGCTCAATGTGAGGCTCAGCATAGGACTGATATGTTTCAATGCCGAATGGTAGGGTTGCGACCCTGTTATGCTCAGGCATTTGCCAGATATGCCGCTTGCCTCTCTGGGAGTCCTATTCCTCCATTGAACTATTGAGGGTTTGGTAATGTTGAAAAGACGCCTCAATCTTAGGATCCAAAATTCCTTATTATTCGTCGACATACGCGTCTTTCCGCCAAGGGAAAGCGATGGATGCTGGATGTGTCGCTACGAAATCGAGTGGCCTGAAGGGCGACAGACAATGGAGGCTGGTGGGAGCGACAGCGTGCAATCGCTGATAGGAGCTCTACAGATGATCGGTGCTGATCTTTATACGAGCAGCTATCATCGCAATGGAGAGCTTCAATCGCTTGGGGACGGGTGGACGGGCTACGGCTTCCCGGTACCCTACAATCTGCGTGACGCCTTGATCGGAGAAGATGCGCGCTTTTTATAGCGCCGCTGACCTCATTCCATTTCCTCATGAGGCCCCGGCGCCCTGCTGTTGGTTCCAATCCTTCTGCGCAGCGGCGCTCCCTCTCCCCTCGCGGGAGAGGGCTGGGGTGAGGGGGCCTCACCGCTGGTCTGGACCATTCCCGACACCGAGCGAAAAATTCCCTCTCCCGCTTGCGGGGGAGGGCTTTACCCTTTCTCCTAAAAGAAGGCCGGCCGCTCCTCAGAACAGCTTTCCCCCGTTCGGCACCGTTACGCTCGGGCCGATCAGCACCACGGCGCCGGCTTCGTCCGGGAAGCCCAGCGTCAGCACCTCGGACATGAAGGGGCCGATCTGGCGGGGCGGGAAATTCACCACCGCCGCCACCTGCCGGCCGATGAGGCTCTCCACCGTGTAGTGCACGGTGATCTGTGCTGAGGATTTCTTCACGCCGATCGCCGGGCCGAAATCGATCTTCAGTTTGAAGGCGGGCTTCCGCGCTTCCGGGAAGGGCTCGGCGGCGATGATGGTGCCGACGCGGATGTCCACGTTCTCGAAATCCGCGAAGCTGATGGTCTGTCCGTCTGCCATGGAAACGCACGCCCTTTCTGCCGCGCCCTTTCTGGGAGACATGGCGGCGGGAGGCAATGGTTTCAGGCGGAAAATTCCTGAGAACGGGTCATGCCTTGGCGCTACACGCCCCCTCTCCCGCGAAGCGGGGGAGGGCCGGGGAGGGGGAGGTCCTGGAACAACGGTGGATGTCACGCGCAGCCGCCGGCTCGCAGAATGGCACCGTAGAAGGGAGAACGTGCTTCCCGGCCCGCCCCCTCCCCCGCAAGCGGGAGAGGGGGTAACCGCGCGCGGAGGGGCGGCCGGAACCGGTCGCTTACGTGGCCGTGGCAAAAACCCCCTCACCCGCCCGTCATGCTCATGTGGCGGGAGACGGCCGGGGTGCTGGTGGCGCGGTCGATGACGAAATCGTGGCCCTTGGGCTTGCGATAGATGGCGGCATCGATGGCGGCCTGGAGTGCGGCGTCGTCGGGCGAGGCGCGCAGGGGCGCGCGCAGATCCGCCGCGTCTTCCTGCCCGAGGCACATATAGAGCGTGCCGGTACAGGTCACCCGCACGCGGTTGCAGCCTTCGCAGAAATTGTGGGTGAGCGGCGTGATGAAGCCGAGCCGCCCGCCTGTCTCCTTCACCTCCACATAGCGGGCAGGCCCGCCGGTGCGGTAGGGGATGTCGGTGAGGGTGTAGCGCTCCGAGAGCTTCTCGCGCACTTCCGAGAGCGGCAGATACTGGTCCACCCGCTCCGCACCCACCTCGCCCAGCGGCATCACCTCGATGAGGGAGAGATCGTGCCCCTCGCCATGGCACCATTCCATGATCGCGGCGATCTCGCCCTCGTTCACGTCCCGCAGCGCCACCGCATTGAGCTTCACCTTGATGCCGGCGGCCTTGGCGGCGCGGATGCCGTCCATCACCTTGCCGAGATCGCCCCAGCGGGTGACGGCGCGGAATTTGTCAGGGTCGAGCGTGTCCGCCGACACGTTGATGCGCTTCACGCCGCAGGCGGCGAGGTCCGCGGCATAGCGGGCCAGCTGCGAGCCGTTGGTGGTGACGGTGAGTTCGTCAAGCTGCCCCGTCTCCAGATGACGGGAGAGGGCCCGGAACAGCGTCATCACGTCCCGCCGCACCAGCGGCTCGCCGCCGGTGAGGCGCAGCTTGCGCACGCCGCGCGCGACGAAGGCGGAACACAGGCGGTCCAGCTCCTCAAGCGTCAGCAGATCCTGCTTGGGCAGGAAGGTCATGTGCTCCGACATGCAATAGACGCAGCGGAAATCGCACCTGTCCGTGACTGAGACGCGCAGATAGGTGACCGCGCGGCCGAATGTGTCCACCAGCGGTCCGCGGGTGGCGGAGGCAGCCATGCTGCGGTCGGCGAGGTCGCGCGGCGGAGAACGCACCTTGAGTCTCCCGTGGACAAAAGCGGTCTGGCGCCGCCCTTCTTGTAACCGTTATATCGTATGCCGACGGGGGAATGGTAGGGCCGGGGTTCAAACTCCCGGCATCACCCGCGTATCAAGCGAGCAAAGTCATGTCCGAGACCCCTCCCGCCACCCCCGCCGTTTCGATGCCCGCCGATCCCTGGCCCGTCGAACTGCGGGTGATCGAGGACCGGCACGCCCTCAAGGTCACCTTCGAGGACGGTGCGGAATATACCCTTCCGGCTGAATATCTGCGCGTGGAGAGCCCCTCCGCCGAAGTGCAGGGCCACGCCCCGCACGAGAAACAGACCGTGCCGGGCAAGCGGCAGGTGCGCATCGTGGAGGTGGAGCAGGTGGGGGCCTATGCGGTGCGCCTCGTCTTCGACGATGGCCACCAGACCGGCATCTACACCTGGCCCTATCTCTGGACGCTGGGGGCGGAGCAGGAAGAGAAATTCGCCGCCTATCTGGACGCCCTGAAGGCGCAGGGGCTGGCGCGCGGATAGAGCGCAAGACTCCGCGGGCGCCCTTTCCCGTCGGGCAGGAGGGGGTGTTCGGCGGAAAGGGGGCTGCGCGCGCCGCTGTCCGTCCCGGTGAATTCCCGCAGGGACCGGCGCGGCGCCGAGATCGCCGGAAGGCCATCGGACGCTGCTGGATATGGCGCGGGAACTCTGCCGGGGCAGTGATGCAGGCACCCTGACCCTGCCCCGCGTGATTTGCCCAAGGCACCACGCGCGATCACGCTCCACGTCCCTGACATTGTATGCCAGACTCGGCGCTGAGGCTGACGCCCGCTCAGCATTGCGGCGACTTCAGCGCGCCGCGCCCGGAGCGATGGCAGATCAACTGAAATGGAAAGCAGAGCGGCCCAACCCCCTCCACTTTTCCGTTGGAAGATCAATGACGGCCCCGCATGTGTAACAGCCTCATGGTCAGGAGTGGCCGGGAAGGCGTAGAGTTGGCGGGTCGGTAAAATCTTGATGCCCTCTTCATCGACCGGGATCGCGACAATCTTCTAAAGGCGCGGGTTGGATGCGTGTTCGAGAAACGTTCGGTTCCCGAACGTTGGCGGGACCAGGATGCACACCTG
>NCCY01000087.1:837-13486 GCA_002279855.1 Rhizobiales bacterium 12-68-15 | reverse complement strand
TCGCAGGCCGCCCTGCTCGCCGTCATGCTGCCCAACCCCCACCGCCGCGATGCCGGCCGCCCCGGCCCCGGCCTGCGCCGGCTGGCGGGCGGGCTGGAAGCCCGCACCGTCAAGGAAGGCCCCGACATCGTCGATTGCCTCGGCCTCGGCCGATGAAGCGCCTTGATCGCGCCGCGGCGGGGCGGCACAAGGGGGCATGAGCGACGCCACCAAAACCACCTCGCCCGCCGGGAAGGCGAAGATCAGCCCCGGCCTCAAGCTGGCCCTGGAACTCGGACCGCTGGTCCTGTTCTTCGTGGGCAATTCCTATGGCGGCATCTATGCGGCCACGGGTCTGTTCATGGTGGCGACGCTGGTGGCCCTCGCCGCCATGTGGATTCTCGCGCGGCGCATCGCGGTGATGCCGCTGGTGTCGGCGCTGGTGGTGATGGTGTTCGGCACCCTCACGCTGGTGCTTCAGGACGACCATTTCATCAAGCTGAAGCCGACCATGGTGAATGCCCTGTTCGGCCTCGCGCTGCTGGGCGGCCTCGCCTTCCGCAAGCCGCTCCTGCCCTATGTGTTCGACGGCATGATGAAGCTGACCGAGCGGGGCTGGTACCTGCTGACGGTGCGGTGGGGCGTGTTCTTCCTGGTCATGGCGGTGGTGAACGAGATCGTCTGGCGCAATTTTTCCACCGACACCTGGGTCAGCTTCAAGACCTTCGGCTATCTGCCGCTCACCCTGCTGTTCGCCATCGCGCAGGCGCCGCTGATGGCGAAATACGAGCTCAAGGACGCGGCAGAGACGCCGGCGGGCTGAGCCGCGCCACCAGCGGCAACAGCGTGTCGCGCACCACCGGCTCGGTCAGCGGCCCGATGAACTTGTAGGCGATGGCCCCGTCCGGCCCGACGAGGAAGCTTTCCGGCACGCCATACACGCCCCATTCGATGGCGGCGCGGCCGTTGGGGTCCACGCCCACCGCCGAGAAGGGCAACCCGTTCTGGCCGAGGAAGCGGCGGGCATTGTCGGGCTGGTCCTTGTAGTTGAGCCCGATCAGGGTCAGGCGCGGATCGGCGGCCAGCGCCATCAGCAGCGGGTGTTCCTCCCGGCAGGGCGCGCACCACGAAGCCCACACATTCACCAGCGTCACCCGCCCCTTGAAGCCTGCGGGATCAAGGCCGGGCACCGGCGCGCCGTCCTTGGTCAGGCCGGGCAGCGGGGGCAGGGCGAGCAGGGGTGCGGGCCGGCCGATGAGGGCGGAGGGAATGCGCGCCGGGTCGCCCGTGAACAGGCGGAACAGGAACAGGCCGGCCAGAATGGCGAACAGCAGCACCGGCAGGGCGGCAAGGCCGAGGCGCCGCCGCTTGAGGGCGGCCGGAGCGGTCTCGTCGGGGGCGCTCATGAGGGTCGCCGGTCCGAGCGGCGCCGCACGCCGCGGGCCTCAAGGTCGGCCAGCGCCCGCTTCTGGGCGCGGTTGTCCAGAACCAGCCAGCCGATGAGGGCGGAGAGGCCGGCCGCCGCCACCCCGTAGGCGGCGATGATGAAGCTGGCATGGGTCATCAGGCCAGGGCCTCCGCCGCCGCCCGCGCTTCCAGCGCCTCCACCCGTCGGCGCAGGATTTCGGTGCGCATGGCGAACATGTGCAGCGCGAGGAACAGAAGCATGAAGCCGCCCGCGCACAACAGCAGCGGCCAGAGCATGCTGGGGTCGATGGTCGGCCCGTCCATGCGGAACACCGACGCCGGCTGGTGGAGGGTGTTCCACCAGTCCACGGAGAATTTCACGATGGGCAGGTTGATGGCGCCCACCAGCGTCAGCACGGCGGCGGCGCGGCCGGCGCGGCTCGGATCGTCCACCGCCGCGCGCAGCGCCATGAGGCCGAGATAGAGCAGCAGCAGCACCAGAACGGAAGTGAGCCGCGCATCCCACACCCAATAGGTGCCCCACATGGGCCGGCCCCAGAGCGCGCCGGTGACGAGGCACAGGAAGGTGAAGGTGGCGCCGATGGGCGCGGCGGCCTTGTGGGCCACGTCCGCCAGCGGGTGGCGCCACACCAGGATGCCCAGCGCGGACGCGGCCATCATGGAATAGCCGAACATGGACAGCCACGCGAACGGCACGTGGATATACATGATCCGCACCGTCTCGCCCTGCTGGTAGTCGGCGGGTGCGCTGAAGGCGAGGCCGAGGCCAAGCGCGAGCACGGCCACCGCCGCCCCCGCCAGCCAGGGCAGGATGCGGGCGGACCACGCCAGAAAACGGGTCGGGTTGGCCAGATCGATAAACGCCATGGAGCGGTTCTAGACCAGATGCGCGGCGGCGGGGAAGTGCGGCCGATGGGCCCCGCGCGGCCTGTTTGGCCCTGTCCCCCCATCACAGGTGCGTGTCAGGCCCTGTCCTTGCGGAAAGTTCGGTCGCATGTGCGGTTTTCCCGGAGATGATGACCCCTCAAGGAGACTGCCATGCCGCATCGCGCGATGATCTCGCTCAAGGCCGCCGCCGGTGGCGTCCTTGCTGCCTCTGTAATCGCCAGTACCGTCCTGACCACCGCAGCGCTCGCCCATCACGGCTGGTCATGGGCTGATGCGGACCAGATCGAGCTTCAGGGCCGCATCACCGACATCTATATCGGCCCGCCCCATCCGACCCTGAAGGTGCAGACTGCCAGCGACGGCCTGTGGACGGTGGAACTGGGCAACCCCACCCAGACCCAGCGTGCCGGCTTCGTGGAAGGGTCCGCCAAGGCCGGGGACCAGATAACGGTGCTGGGCAACCGCTCGCAGGACAAGCAGGCGCGAAGACCTTCGACATCTATCCCGAGCGCATCCGCACCAACTGACCGGAGAGGCGGGAGATGGAGGCGCTGGCCGATCTGCCGGGAGCGTGGCTGCGCGGATCGGTGCCGGCCTATGCGCTGGTGAATGCCGGCCACATTCTCGGCCTCGGCCTGCTGGTGGGCGCCATCGCGGCGCTCGACCTGCGCCTGCTGGGCGCCTTCCGCACCGTGGCGGTGGCGTCGCTGGCGGGGATGCTGGAGCGGGTCGCGGGCGCGGGGCTGATCCTCGCGCTGGTCACCGGGCTCCTGCTGCTGAGCGTGCGGCCTGCCGCCTATCTCGCCAATCCCGCTTTCCTTGCCAAGCTGGCGCTGGTGGCGGCGGGTGTCCTCAATGCGGGCCTCCTGCGGATGAGCCGGGACTGGCGCGACATGGGGGACGGTGCACCTGTCACGCGTCGCATGCGCCTCGCCGCCGCCGCCTCGCTGGTGATCTGGGTGTCCGCCGTGATCTGCGGCCGCTGGATCGCGTTCGTGGAGTGATCGAGCCGTCAGTCCCCCATTGCAAGATGCGTGTCCTCATCTGCGTGCCGCAAAGGAACTTTCAGGTCGTGTTCTCCGTTCTCCTGTCACGAAAGGAGACATCATCATGAAGGCTTTTGCAGTCGCCGCGATGATTGGAGCGGCAGCTCTGTGCGCCACCCCCGTGGCGGCGCAAGGTGTGGTGCGCGGTGCCCAGCAGGGGGCCGCGGTGGGCAATGACGTGGCAGGTCCGGTCGGCGGTGCCGTGGGCGGCGCGGTCGGTGCGGTCGGCGGTGGTATCGCCGGCGGCGTGAAGGGCGTGCTGGGCGTGCCCCAGAACACCGGCACGGTCCAGTCCGGCAAGTCGAAGGGAACGAGCGCCGGCAGCCCAACCTCGACCCGCACGGCGCAGCCGGGCACCACGATGTCGCCCGCCGATCCCCATGGCGGCGATGCCCATGACCCGAGCCCCGCGCCCGCGCGCTGAGGTTCGAGCCCTTTGATGAACGGCCCGCAGGCGACCCCTGCGGGCCGTTTCGCGTTTGCGGATGAGAGGTTTCGATACGCAGCTTGACTTGAAACGCGGGCCTTGCCGTGCCAGCCATGGCGCGGGCAAAACGGCGAGGCGGCCATGGGCGGGGATACGGCGGATATCGGCCTTGGGGACGGGCGCGCGCTCGCGGCCCATCCCCTGCGGGCGCAGGTGCTGGCGGAACTGCATGCGCGGCCCTTCCTGCCAGCCACCACGCCCCGCCGCTTCCTGCATGTGGGGTTTTTGACCGATCCGCTGCATCCGCAGGCGGCCCGCGCCGGCATCGAGGCGTTCTGCACCGCGCGCGGCGTGCCCTCGCCGGCCGAGGGGGCCAAGCACCACCGGGTGGAGCTGGGCGGGGCGACGCTGCGCTGGGAGAGCCACGCGGAGTTTTCCACCTACACCTGGGATTTCCCCTCCGCCGAGCCCAGCGCGGGGACGCTGCCCTTCTTCCCGCCGGCCACCAGCCTTGCGGGCGTGCTTGCCGAGATCGCCCAGCCCGGGCCGCTTCTGGTGGCAGTGGACCTGCACCTCGTCACCGACACGGCCGATGACCTCCAGTTCAATTCCCTGTTCGACCGCGCGAGCCTCGCCCGCTCCGACGTGAATGACGGCGAGGCGGAGATCGCCAGCGACTTCAAGCCGGACCCCGCCGGCTTCGTGCGCATTCTGGTGCGGGACCGGGGCCTGACCCCGGAGGCGGCGGGCGCGCTGGTGCAGCGGGTGCTGGAAATCGAGACCTACCGGCTTCTCGCCTTGCTCGGCCTGCCGGAGGCGCAGCGCCTCTCGCCGGAGATCGGTCGCATCGAGGCGCAGGTGGCGCGCCTCACCGAGGCCATGCGCCACAGCGAGGGGCTTGCCGCCAACAACCGCATGCTGGACGAACTGGTCGCCCTCTCGGCGGAGCTGGAGGCGGGGGCCACCGCCTCGCTGTTCCGTTTCGGCGCCAGCCGCGCCTATGAGGAAATCGTGCGCCTGCGCCTCGTCACCATCCGCGAGCAGGCGGTGCCGGGCTTTCCCACCTGGCAGCGCTTTCTCGACCGCCGGATGGCCCCGGCCATGCGCACCTGCCTGACGGTGGAGCAGCGGCAGGGGCACATGTCCGCCAAGCTCGCCCGCGCCGCCGATCTGCTGCGCACCCGCGTGGACGTGGAGGTGGAGCAGCAGAACCGCGATCTCCTTGCCTCCATGAACGAGCGCACCCGGCTGCAACTGCGCCTCCAGCGCACCGTGGAAGGCCTCTCGGTCGCCGCGATTTCCTATTATGTTGCCAGCCTCGTCCATCTTCTCGTGGAAGGTCTCCACGAAGGGGGCGTGGATGCCCGCCTGGGGATTCATCTGGATCCGGGGCTGGTCACCGCCATTTCGGTGCCGGTCGCCGTTCTCTTCGTCTGGTCCATGGTGCGCCGCATCCGCAGTGCGCATTCCGACGAGGACTGAGCTGTCCCCCGCTGTTCCGCGCCGTCGCGCGCCGTGAAGGAGATCGCCCTTGGATTTCGAGCACGAGTACAACAACCGCGCCCGCGTTCCGGAATGGACGGACATTTCCGCCGACTGGCGCGCCCGCTCCGCGCGCCTGCGCGGCGAGGTGGCGGCGGCGGATCTGGGCATTCCCTACGGCTCCACCCGGCGCCAGACGCTGGATATCCTGTGGCCGGACACCGGGCGGGATGCGCCGGTGGTGCTCTATATCCATGGCGGCTATTGGCAATATGGCCATCCGCGCGACGTGACCTTCGCCGCCGAGGGGTGCCTCGCCCATGGGGTGGCCGTGGCGCTGCCGGGCTATGACCTTGCCCCCGACGTGCCGCTCTCCACCATCCTCGCCGAGCTGCGCGCCGCCGCCGTCACCCTGCACCACCGCGTGCGCAGGCGGCTGGCGGTGGCCGGGCATTCGGCCGGCGGGCATCTCGCCGCCGCCCTCACCGCCACCTCCTGGCACACGCTGGACACGCGCGGGCCGGACGATCTCGTCACCGGCGGCGTCGGGATTTCCGGCGTCTATGAGGTGGAGCCGCTGATCCATACCTCCATCAACGACAAGCTGCGCCTGTCGGCGGAAGAGGCCACCCGCCTCTCGCCGGCCTTGTGGGACGTGCCCGCCGGCCGCAGCTTCGCCGCCTTCGCGGGCGGGGCGGAGAGCGATGAATTCCGCCGGCAGGCCCATGACCTTGCAACCGTCTGGACGGCGAAGGGCCTGCCCACGCAGGCGCACGAGGTGGCAGGTGCGAATCACTTCACCGTGGTGGAGCAGATGGCCGACCCGGCGTCCCTCATGGTGGAGCGCCTTGTTGCGGCGGCGCGCGAGGCCGCCGGGCGGGGCTGAGGCCCGGTTCGCGTCCCCCCGGACCAGCCGCTGTTGCGGATCAGGCCGCGATGCGGTCTGGTCCCGACGGCTCTCAGACCGCCTGACCTTCTCCGGAGCTTTCATGCAGCCCCTCCAGATCGCCATTGTCCCCGTCACCCCGTTCCAGCAGAACTGCTCCATCCTGTGGTGCACCGCCACCAACAAGGCGGCGGTGATCGATCCCGGCGGAGACCTGCCGCGCATCCGCTCCGCCCTCGCGGAGACCGGGGTGGAGGTGGAGAAGGTACTGCTTACCCACGGCCATGTGGACCATGCCTCTGCCGCGAAGGAGCTGGCGGAGAGCCTTGACGTGCCCATCGAGGGGCCGCACCGGGCCGACCAGTTCCTCATCGACGGACTGCCCGCCATGGCCGCGCAATATGGCTTCCCGCCCGCCCGCGCCTTCACCCCGGAGCGCTATCTGGAGGAGGGCGAGACCGTCACCGTGGGCAAACTCACGCTCGACGTGCTGCATGTGCCCGGCCATACCCCCGGCCATCTGGTGTTCGTCCATCCCGACAGCGGCATCGCCATCGTCGGCGATACCCTGTTCCAGGGCTCCATCGGCCGCACGGATTTCCCCTATGGCGACCACGATCTGCTGATTTCCGGCATCGTGGAGAAGCTGCTGCCGCTGGGCGACCGCACGGTCTGCCTGCCGGGCCATGGCGCGGTCACCAGCATCGGCGACGAGAAGGCGCGCAATCCCTTTCTGCCGCGCTGATCTCGCCGCAGTGAGCCCCACGGCGGCGCGCCCCTTGCGGTGGCCGGAGGGCGCACCATTTTATCTCTCATGAGCACCATGGGAGATACGGACTGGAGCGGCCTTGACCGCGAGGCGCGCGACAAGGCGCGCAGCGACGAGGCGCAGGTGCGGCGCGGCTTCTGGCCGAAGCTGAAGCGCAATTTCGCGCGCGTCCCGTTCGCGGAAGACGCGGTGACCGCCTATTTCGCCGCCTTCGACCGGGAAACGCCGGTCCATGTGCGGGCGGGCCTTCTGGGCGCGCTCGCCTATTTCCTGCTGCCGGCGGATATCGTGCCGGACATCCTGCCCGCGCTTGGCTTCGGCGACGATGCGGCGGTGCTGTTCGGCGCCATCAAGCTGTTGTCCAGCAACATCGCCCCGCACCACCGCGAGGCGGCGCGGGCCACGCTGGACGACATGAAGGCGGAGTGAGCGGTTTCAGGACGGCACTCGCCGCGTCCGCGAAGCGGCGCTGCATCGATTGATCATGCCATGTCCTTCAGGGCGCTTGCCGTCGCTGCGTCGGCGGGAAAGAAGGTTTCCAGCGCCAGCTCCGACAGCGTCACGTCCACCGGCGTTCCAAAAACGGTGGTGGTCGAAATCAGCGAAAGCACGCCGGCGGGCGTCCTGAGGACCAGGGGCACGGCGATGCCGCCAAGTCGGGCTGCCGGATCGGCCTCCTGCGGGGCCGACGGCCCGGGCAGGCGCATCAGCGCGGCGTGCAAGCGCGCCAGTGCCTGATCGCCGCTGATGCTGACCTGCTGCCGCAGCCGCTCCAGCACGTGGGCGCGCCATGCGGCGAAATTGACGATATGTGGCGCGAGGCCACCCGGGGCGAGTGTCAGCGTCAGCACATTGACCGGCGGTGAGAGCAGGGTTTCGTCCGCGACGAGGCCGAGCAGCGCCATTACGGGACGGTTCGCCCGCACCAGCGTCCAGCGCCGGTCGACCGCCAGGGCCGGATAGGGCTCATGGCCCTTCAGGAGCATCTCGACGGCGGCCAGCGCGGGCGCCAGGGCCGGATCATCCAGGCTGCGTTCAGGGAAGACGGGCGCATAGCCGGCCGCCAGCAGGATGGCATTGCGCTCGCGCAGGGGCACGGCGAGATGCGCGCCGAGGTGCAGGACCATCTCGCGGCTCGGCCGGGAGCGGCCGCTTTCGATGAAGCTCAGATGCCGCTGGCTGATGCCGGCTTCGAGCGCACAGGCGAGCTGCGACAGCCGGCGCCGCTGACGCCACTCGCGCAGCAGTGCGCCGGCGGGACGCGAAGGGTGGATGGCGGCGGAGAGGGTCATGCCGCCACCATCGCCCATCGGCGCGGGCAATCCAATTACCTCGCGCATCATCGACCCGGCGCCGCCGGGGCGGGAAGGATGGCCCGAGGCCCCTCCTGCAAGGGGCCGATCGAAAGGCCATTTATCATGACCAGCTACGCCGTCGCGCATTTGCACGAGGTGGCGATGGGACCGTCCATCGTCAGCTATCTTGAAGCCATCGACGCGACGCTCGCCCCGTTCGGCGGCCGCTTCCTGATCCATGGCGGACCCTTGACGCGGGTCGAGGGCGACTGGCCGGTGGGCGACCTGATCGTGGTCGCCTTTCCGGACCGCGCCCGGCTGGAGGCCTGGTACGCCTCCCCGGCCTACCAGGCCATCCTGCCGCTGCGGACTGGCAACGCCACCGGCGACGTGGTCTTCGTGGATGGCGTCGGCGCCGATCATCGCGCGGTGGACATCCTCACGGGCTGAGGCGCGGCGGGCGCGCCGCAGCCGCGCTCAGACGGTGAGCACCACCTTGCCCTTCACGCGCCGGCCGGCGATCTCGTCCAGTGCGTCGGCGCAGCGTGCCAGCGGGAAGGTGCTGTCCACATGGGCGGAGATGCGGCCCGCCTGCGCATGGGCCATCAGCTCCTGCACCGCCGCGCGGCTCCAGGCGGGGTCGGCACGGGTCTTGGAGCCGAAGGCGACGCCGCGTGCGTCGCAATTCTTCAGCAGCAGCAGGTTGAGGGGCAGCTTGGGAATGCTGCCGGAGGCGAAGCCGATCACCATCAGCCGGCCGCCCCAGCCGAGCGCGCGCAGCGCCTGTTCCGACTGTTCGCCGCCCACCGGGTCGAACACCATGTCGATGCCGCCCTCGCCGCCCAGCGCCTTGAGGCGGGCCTTGAGGTTTTCCGCCGTATAGTCGATGCCCGCGTCCGCTCCGTGGGCGCGGGCGAAGTCCACCTTGTCGGCGGAGGAGGCGCAGGCGATGACGCGGGCGCCCAGGATCTTGCCGATCTCCACCGCCGCGAGGCCGACGCCGCCGGCCGCGCCGAGCACCGCCAGCGTCTCGCCGGCCTTCAGTTCGCCCCGGTCGCGCAGGGCATAGAGCGCGGTGCCATAGGTGACGATGAGGCCCGCCGCCTTCACGAGGTCGAGATCGTCGGGCACGCTGGCCAGCAGGTCGGCGGCCATCACCACCTTCTCGCGCGCCGCGCCGGCCGTCATGTAGCCCGCGACACGGTCGCCCACCCTGAGGCTGGTGACACCGGCGCCGAGCGCGCTCACATGGCCGGCAAATTCCGCCCCCGGCGAGAACGGCAGGGGCGGCTTGAACTGGTACATGTCGCGGATGATGAGGGTGTCGAAGAAGTTGAGGCCGATGGCGGCAATGTCCACCACCACTTCGCCGGGGCCGGCTTCCGGGTCGGCGAGCGTGCGCACCACGAGGTCTTCCGGCGGGCCGTGCCGCTCACACAGGATGGCCTTCATTCACTTCTCTCCCGCGCTTTCAAAGGCTGTCGGAATCGGTTCAAACGTGGAATGGATGATACACACGGCGATGGCTGTGGACGGCAATGCCACTGGGTGTGTTAAGAAAACCGCAACCCGTCTGTGTGCCATTTTTTCGTCCGCGTCCATCGTTACGGCCTTCGTGACACTCGCCGCGAATTTTGATCTCCGGCCCGCTTATTCCAGAGGAGAAGACATGGCCCCGTTCCGCGCAAGCATCGCCGTTCTCGGCGCCGCGCTCGTCGTCGGCCTTGCCGCCCCCGCTTTTGCCCAGGGCGGCGCACAGCCGAAGCCGGTGGCGCAGTTCGGCGACTGGGGCGTCTATTCCGGGCAGAGCGGCAGTTCCAAGGTGTGCTATGCGCTGGCCCAGCCCAAGGAGCGCAAGCCCGAGGGGCTGAAGCGCGATCCGGCCTATTTCTTCGTCTCCACCCGGCCGGGCGAGAAGGTGAAGGATGAGGTCAGCATCACGGTGGGCTTCGCGCTCAAGCAGGGCAGCGAGGCGAAGCTGACGATCGGCTCGCAGTCGTTCCAGCTCTACACCAAGGACGAGGGCGCCTGGGTCCGCAATGTGGCGGAGGAAGGCAAGCTCGTGGATGCCATGCGCAAGGGCAAGGATCTCACCATCGCCACCACCTCCCTGCGCGGCAACGTGACCACCGACCGCTATTCGCTGAGCGGCATCGGCCAGGCGCTGGACCGGGTGGCGCAGGAGTGCAAGTGACGCCAGCGAGTGACGGCCAGCAAGTGAGCCCCGGCACGTAACCACCGCCCAAGAGGCGTTGCGGGGGCGCCTCTTGCGGCCCCGCGCGGGCCTTCCGCCCGAAGGGCGCCGCATTTCCGGTGTCTGAGGGTCAAAAGGCCCCTCCAGATGCAAGCTTTTGCCCCGCACCAGTGGCAGCGGGCGCGGGAAAGCTTTATGTGTGCCCCGATGACGCGCGTGATCGACCTGACCCCAGACCCTGTGCCCGCAATGGCGCCTGCTCCCGTTCTGCCAAGCCTTGCCGGGCTGGACCGGGCGCGGCTCGGCGCGGCGCTGGCCGCTGCCGGCGTGCCCGAGCGCGAACTGCGCATGCGGGTGAACCAGCTCTGGCACTGGATCTATCTGCGCGGCGCCACCGGGTTCGAGGAGATGACCAACGTCTCCAAGCATCTGCGCGCCCTGCTGGCGCAGCATTATTCGCTGGCCCGCCCGGAGATCGTGGTGGAGCAGGTGTCGCAGGACGGCACCCGCAAGTGGCTGCTCCGGCTGCCCGCCGACACCCCCGGCGAGAAGCCGCACGAGGTCGAGTGCGTCTATATTCCCGAGAGCGACCGGGGCACGCTGTGCGTCTCCAGCCAGGTGGGCTGCACCCTCAACTGCTCGTTCTGCCACACCGGCACCCAGCGCCTCGTGCGCAATCTGACGGCCGCAGAGATCGTGGCGCAGGTTCTGGTGGCGCGCGACCGGCTCGGTGACTATCCCGGCCGCGACCGGGCGGTCGGCCCCGGTCTGCCCACCGAGGGCGACCGGCTGGTCACCAACATCGTCTTCATGGGCATGGGCGAGCCGCTCTACGCCTATGAGTCCGTGGCCGAGGCCATCGAGATCCTGTCCGATGGCGACGGGCTCGGGCTCGGCAAGCGGCGCATCACCGTCTCCACCTCCGGCGTGGTGCCGGAGATCGCGCGCCTCGGGGCCGAGGTCGGGCCGATGCTCGCCATCTCGCTCCATGCGGTGCGCGACGAGCTGCGCGACGTGCTGGTGCCCATCAACAAGAAATATCCCATCGCCACCCTGATGGAGGCGTGCCGCACCTATCCCGCCGCCTCCAACGCCAAGCGCATCACGTTCGAATATGTGATGCTGAAGGGCGTGAACGACAGCCCGGCCGACGCAAAGGCGCTGGTGAAGCTGCTGGAAGGGGTGCCGGCCAAGATCAACCTCATCCCCTTCAACCCGTGGCCGGGCACGAAATACGAGTGCTCCGACTGGGAGACCATCGAGCGCTTTTCCGACATCGTGTTCCGCGCCGGCTATGCGAGCCCGGTGCGCACGCCGCGCGGCCGCGACATTCTCGCCGCCTGCGGGCAGCTCAAGAGCGAGACCGAAAAGCTCAGCGCCCGCGAGCGGCTCGCGCTGCGCGCCATGGCCGCAGCGGCGGAATAAGGGGTGGACGGCGTCTTCCGCTTCATCCTGCGCCTGCTGCTGATCCCGACCGCCGTTCTGGTGGCGGTGACCGCGCAGGCCTTCATCATCCTGTTCGGGGAATGGCAGCTCGGCGCCGTGCTCGCCGGCATTGCCGGGCCGGAGGAGGGGGTGGACGTGATCGCGGCCGTGCTGGCGGCGAGCTACCTCACCATCGTCCTGCTCGGCCTTGCCTGGGCCATCGGCACCATCGGCATCCTGTTTTCCGAAGCCTTCGCGGCGCGCTCCTGGATCTTCCATGTCTCCAACGGCGCGGGCTCGCTCGTGCTGGCGACGCGGCTGTTCCCCCTCGTCGCCGGAGAGCCGGCGCCCATGGAAGACCTGCTCTACATCCTCGGCGCGGGCTTTGCGGGCGGGCTGCTCTACTGGCTGATCGCCGGCTGGAGCGCGGGCTTCTGGAAGCCGGTCTTCTCCCCCCGTCCCGCCCCGGGCGCCTCCGCCCGACCGGGCGGCACAGGCACCGGACCGCAGGGCGGCTGAGGTCAGCGGCGCAGGGCGGAGGGGCGCACGCCGGGGGCGGGACGTTCCACCAGCACGTCGGGGCGGAACCGCACCAGCCGCGCCGGGCGACCGCCGGTTTCGGACGTGGCCTCGCCGGTTTCCTCCACGAGGCCCTGCGTCTCCACGAGCCGGCGGAAATTCTGCTTGTGCAGCCCCATGCCGGACAGCGCTTCCACCGCCTGCTGAAGCTGGAGCAGGGTGAAGGCCGGCGGCATCAGCTCGAACACCACCGGGCGATACTTGATCTTGCCCCGCAGCCGGCCGATGGCGGTGGCGAGGATGCGGCGGTG
>NCCY01000087.1:0-795 GCA_002279855.1 Rhizobiales bacterium 12-68-15 | reverse complement strand
GGCGCGCTTTCCTGCACCAGCCCCGCCTCGTACAGAAGTTCGTAGCGCTCCAGCACCCGCTCCTCGTTCCAGCCGCCGCCATCCCCGAAGGCAAGGCGGCAACGCTGCTGGCGCAGGCCGGCGGCGCGGGCATCGGGGGCGGCGCTTACCCAGTCGGACAGCCCACGGGTCATCCCGTCCAGCACCGGCGGGCGTCCGGCGCGCCAGTCCTCCCACGGGAAGCAGGCATACCAGTCCAGCCACTCGGCCTCGATCTCGCCGGCCGGCCGCGCTTCGCGCACCAAAGCGAGATAGGCCACGGAGAGCGCGCGGGCGCCGTCATCCTGCCGGTCGAGATCGCCGAAGGTGTAGAGCTGCTCCACATAATTCAGGGTCTGGTTGGTCTGCCGCTCCACCCACGCCCGCAGCCCCGCCTCCAGCGTGCGGTGCGCCGGCTCCAGGGGCCCGGAGGGCAGGGCGGGGCGCTCGGCGGTGCGCAGCGCCAGCACGCGCGGCTGCTCCCCCGTCACCGCGACCACGGCGGCGGACAGGTCGATGGTGACGCCGGTCTCTCGGCGTCTGGCATCGGGGGAAAGGGTGCGGCGCGGCGGCATCGTTTGTGTTCACATGACCCGTTTCACCTATGGCCGGAACCGCGTCCGGCTTCAATCGCCCCGGCGCCGTTTGTTCCCGTTTCCGCATCCGGAGCGAGATGAGAAGAAACGATCTATGAAGGATGCAGGCCGTATCCCCGGGGCTCCACGGAGACTGCAACTGGTGCTGGACGCTGATTTTCTCGCACGGATCGAGGCCGCC
>NCCY01000367.1 GCA_002279855.1 Rhizobiales bacterium 12-68-15 | reverse complement strand
CCCCTTTCCGCCGGCAACGACCTCTCCGGACGCAAGGCCCTTGTCACCGGCGCAAGCCGTGGCATCGGCGCGGCCATCGCCCTCGCCCTTGCGGCGCGGGGCGCCGATGTGGCGATCACCTATGAACGCTCGGCAGATCAGGCCCAGGCTCTGGTTCGCGAGATCGAAGCCATGGGCCGCACCGCCGTCGCGCTCCAGGCCAACAGCGCCGATGCCGACGCGGCCGAACGCAGCGTCAAAGCGGCGGCAGTGGCCCTCGGCGGCCTTGATATCCTCGTCAACAATGCCGGCATCGCCCGTGGCGGCCCGCTGGAATCCATGAGCGTGGAGGACATCGACGCGCTGATCGGCGTGAACATTCGCGGCGTGATCCTGACCACCCGCGCGGCCATCCCGCTCCTGTCCGATGGCGGGCGCATCATCAATATCGGCAGTTGCCTCGCCGAGCGGGTGGCGATGCCGGGCATCAGCGTCTATTCCATGACCAAGTCGGCCCTGGTGGCCCTCACAAAGGGCCTGTCGCGGGATCTCGGCCCGCGCGGTATCACCGTGAACGTGGTCCAGCCGGGCTCCACCGACACGGACATGAACCCGGCGGACGGCCCCGGCAGCGCGGACCAGCTCTCCGGCATGTCGCTCAAGCATTACGGCACCGGCGAGGACATTGCCGGCATGGTCGTCTTCCTTGCGGGGCCCACGGGCCGGCAGATCACCGGTGCCCGCTTCACGGTGGATGGCGGCGCGAACGCCTGACAGGCGTGCCGCGCGTCCGCCGGGAGGGCTGCACGGCTTGACGGGCCGGCGCGCGGCGCTTATACGAGCGCCTTCCCGAACATGCGGGTGGCTGACGAAGGGCCTTACGGCTCCGGACGGCGTCGCCCGCGGCAACGACATTTGAAGGATTCTGCCATGTCCCGGCGGTGCGACCTGACCGGCAAGGGGGTTCTGACCGGCCACCTCGTGAGCCACTCGAACCGCAAGACCAAGCGCCGGTTCCTCCCGAACCTGTGCAACGTCACGCTCCAGAGCGAGATTCTCAACCGCTCCGTGCGCATGCGCATCAGCGCCAATGCGCTCAAGAGCGTTGACCATCGCGGTGGCCTCGATGCCTTCCTCGTCAAGGCGAAGGAGGACGAACTGTCCCCCGTCGCGCTCGAGCTGAAGCGCCAGATCGCCAAGGCGAATGCCGAGGCGGCTGCTGCCGCCTGACGCGTGTCCACGCGCAAGCTTCTGCTGATATCGGAACCGCGGGCGTTCGCGCTCGCGGTTTTCTGCATGTGCGGCTGCGTGCTGGCCGCCAACATCCTGGTGCAGTTTCCCTTCACGCCCTTCGGGCTGGAGGAGTTCCTCACCTGGGGCGCCTTCACTTATCCCGTCACCTTCCTGGTGAATGACCTCGCCAATCGCCGCCTTGGCCTCGGCCGGACGCGCATGGTTGTCTATACCGGCTTCGCGCTGGCCGTGCTGCTTTCCGCCCTGCTGGCGACGCCGCGCATCGCCTTCGCCTCGGGAACGGCCTTTCTCGCTTCGCAACTGCTCGATGCCACGGTGTTCGACCGGCTGCGCCGCCGCGCATGGTGGATGCCACCTCTGGCCTCCGGCTTCATCTCCGCAGCGCTCGACACCGTCGTCTTCTTCTCCCTCGCCTTCGCCGCAACCGGCCTGCCGTGGCAGAGCTGGGCGCTATGCGATTATGGAGTGAAGCTCGGCATGATCCTCGTGTTCCTCGGCCCCTACCGGATGCTGATCGACCGGATGCCGGCGTGGCAGGGTCCGACCGCCCGCGCCTGACCCTCAGGCCAGATTGCGCAGCTCGCGCCGGATGATCTTGCCGGTCGAGGTCAGCGGCAGGCTGTCGAGAAACGCGAATTCGCGCGGATATTCATAGCCCGCCAGCGTGTCGCGGACGAGGCTCTGGATTTCCAGTTCCAGCGCGCGGCTCGGCGCGAAGCCATCCCGCAGCACAAGAAACGCCTTCACGATCTCGGTGCGGACCGGGTCCGGCTTGCCCACCACCGCCGCGATCGC
>NCCY01000366.1 GCA_002279855.1 Rhizobiales bacterium 12-68-15 | reverse complement strand
GCCGCGTGATCCATCTGGTTGCCGACCACATGGAGGACTGGAGCCACCTGCTGGAGCAGGTGGGCGCCGACGGGCGCTCCATCGACCCCGTGCTGCGCAACGACGAGGTGCGGCATGGCGGGGCGGATGCCCGGGTCCGCAAAGTATTGCCCCCACCGGCGGCACCTTCCGAAAGTGGCACCGGCCCCACCGCCACAACCGCGGCCAGCGCACTGCACAAAGGTCGAAACTTTCACTGATTGACGTGAGCCAACAAAAAAGACAGTTCGATGAACTTAAAAGCCAAATCTCATGACACCTAAACTCAATTGCCCGCCGATACGTATTCAAACGCCGTTTCGATGCATTGAATCTCGCATATGCGAAATAATAAAATGAACATACTTGCAGCGAATTCCCTTGAAAATCATGGCTCAAATCTAGGCCACTTCTAAAGACGCAAGCCTGACGCAAGCTCCGGATTCCTACTCTCACAATCAGGATACCGCATCGCAAAAGGCGGCATGACGCCGCCGCTCATTTTTATCCGGCCTATTTTCGCTTCATCCTATTCAGGGACGCCATCCATGACCGCATTTTTCGCTTCATCCTATTCAGGGACGCCATCCATGACCGCATACAATAATATGCCCATGACCTGGAAAGTGACGCTCCTCATTCTTCTTCTGGCCCTTGTCAGTCTGGGCGGCGGGTTTTTCACGTCCCTCAAGATGATGGAGATCAACACCGCCTACAGCCACATGCTGTCGGGCGAGGCGCGGGGCATCAACGAGAACACGCAGGCCAACCGCTATTTGTCCGAGGAAATTTCCGCGATCTATCAGGCCATTTCCGCCGCCTCGGCCCTCAACAAGAACCGGGCGAACCAGACCGTCGCCACCGCCACCAAGGAGTTCAACGAGCGGATCGACGCCGCCACCGGCGCCTTTCCCGCCTTTGCGGACCCGCTGAAGGCGGTGAAGGACGACCACGACCCGGCCCTGCGCGCGGTGTCGAAGACGCTCGCCGACCTCAACGGCACGCTGAATGCCCATGTGGAGCAGACCGCCACGGCGCTGACCGCCGTCACCCGCACCACCATCACCGCGACCCTGGCCACCCTGTGCGGCGCCACCCTCCTGGTGATCCTGATCGCGTCGGCCGTGGTCCGCGTCGGCATCGTGCGGCCGCTGCGCACCATGATGGCGTTCGTGAAGGAACTGGGCGAGGGCAAGCTCGGCCAGCCCATCGGCGTCGGCCCCCGGCGTGACGAGATCGGCTCCATGGCGCAATCCCTTGAGGTGCTGCGCCACCAGCTTGCCGCCTCCGAGGCGGAGCGCGAGGCCCATGCCGCCCGCGAGGCGGAGGAACGCCAGCGGCTCAACGAGCGCAACCGCATCGCGGAAGGCTTCATCAGCCAGATGACGAAGATCTCCTCCGCCTTCGTGGTCTCTTCCGGGCAGGTGGCGAACTCGGCGCGCAATCTCTCCGCCACCGCCGAGCAGACCTCCTCCCAGGCGCAGGCGGTCGCGGAAGCGGCCGAAGCCGCGGCGCTCAATGTGCAGACGGTCGCCGCCTCCTCCGAACAGCTCGCGGCCTCGGTGCGGGAGATCGTGGTGTCCCTCATCAAGGGCATCGCCGACCAGACCAACCTGCTCGCCCTCAACGCCACCATCGAATCCGCCCGCGCCGGGGAGGCCGGCAAGGGCTTCGCCGTGGTCGCGTCCGAAGTGAAGGACCTCGCCAGCCAGACCGCCAAGGCGACGGACGAGATTGCCAGCAAGGTGGCGGAAATCCAGCGCGCCACGGAAAGCAGCGTCAGTTCCATGGCGGAGATCGTCCGGGTCATCTCCAACATCAAGGAGATTTCCTCCTCCATCGCCGGCGCGGTGGAGCAGCAGGGCGCCGCGACCGGAGAGATCGCGCACAATTGCCAGAAGGCGGCAGACGGCACGCAGCAGGTGACCCACAATATCGGCGGCGTCGGACAGGCCGCGAACCTCACCGGGTCCGCATCAACCGAACTGCTCAACCTCTCCGAGGGGCTGTCGCGCCAGGCGGCGGAACTGACCCATGCGGTGACCAGCTTCGTCACCGAACTGCGCGCCGCCTGACCCCAGGCACGCAGGACCCCGGATAGCGGCAGCGGGGCATTGACGCGGATGCCCCGCTTCGCCTTGATGCGGTGATGACATACCTGCTGCTCATCATCGCCATCGTGGCGGAAGTGATCGCCACGTCCGCCCTCAAGGCGGCGGAAGGCTTCACCCGCCCCCTGCCCTCCATCGTGGTCGTGATCGGCTACGCCATCGCCTTCTACTGCCTGTCGCTGGTGCTGCGCACCATGCCGGTGGGCATCGCCTATGCGGTCTGGTCCGGCGTCGGCATCGTGCTGGTGGCGGCCATCGGCGCTGTACTCTACGGCCAGAAGCTGGATCTGGCGGCGATCATCGGCCTCGGCTTCATCATTGCCGGCGTGCTGATCGTCAACCTGCTCTCGAAGACCGTGTCACACTGACAGCAGGGCCGGGACGCCGGTCCCGACAGCCCCGCCCGACGGCGCCGGCGGGAGCCGGGCACGGGCGGCGCCCGGCTGCGCTCAGCGGGTGGCGAGGAAGCCGTTCGGGGAGAGGATGGTATTGCCACCGGCGACGGTGGCCGGGGGCTGGGTCGTGCCCGAGGACGTCAGGCTTGCGGTCTGCTGCACGGTTCCGGCTGCGGGAGCCGTCTCCGCCGGACGCTGGGGCGCGGCACCGGAGGTGTTGAAGCCGAGCGCCGGTCCCAGAGAGAACCCGCCGGTCGCGGCCGTGCCCGCCGGCCGCGTCCCAGCCGCTGCGGGCGCACCGCTCTGGGCAGCGGCGAGAAGCGTGGCGGTGCCGCTGCCATAGCCCACCGGGCTGAACCCGTCATCGGCGACAGCCGGCGGCCGCGTGGTCGACGGAATCGTGCCCGGCGCCGGGCCGGCCACCACGATCTGCCCGTCCTGATGGGTCGGCGCCAGTTCCTTGAACTTGGCAAGGAAGACCGGGTGCATGCCGCCATCGATGCCCGCGCGGCTCGGCGCCGTCGGCGTGCTGTGGAGCAATTCGGCCACCTTCTGGTCGTCGGCATGCTGCTTCTGCGCGACAGCGCCGGCAAGGTCCGGCGGCACCGAATAGTTCGGGCAGGCCAGCGTCGCATCGAAGCCGCGCCCCGGAGCGGGTGTGGCGTTGAACACGTAGCGGCGATTGCAGACATTCACCTTCGGCACGCGCAGCGAGACGTCGAAGGAGTCCGTGCCTTCCTTCAGGTTCGCCAGAACGGCATGGCCGGGTGATTGCGGTATTTGGCGAGGTTGGTCGGCGTCATGCGGAAGGGCAGCGCCTGAACCTGGAACGACTTCTGCCCGCCGTCGAAGGATTCGCGGGCGAGGGTGAAGATCTCGGCAATCTGCTCGTCCGTCATGGCGTAGCAGCCGGCGGACGAACAGTCGCCGTGCACCATCAGGAAGTCGCCGGTGCGCCCGTAGGAGCGGTCATAGGCGTTGGGAAAGCCGAGATTGAAGGAGAGATAGTAGCTGGAATTGGGGTTCATCTGACCCGGCGTGATGGTGTAGAAGCCCTCCGGGGCCTGCCGGTCGCCCACCTTCACCTTCGGTCCGAGATCGCCCGACCAGCGGCAGATGGGATAGGTCTTGAGCAGCGCGAAGGTGCCGTCGCGCTTTTCCTTCCAGACCTCCAGCTCCGCTTCCTGCTTGTAGATGCGCACGAGGATGGGGCTCTGCGCCGTCATCCCCTTGTCCTCGATGAGTGCCAGCGTCTTGGGCGACAGTGGCTGGCGGGCGCGGGCGGACGTCTCGTAATTGCCGTTGCAGCCCGCGAGCGCCAGACCGGCCACGGCCGCGAGGGCCGCCATGCGCAGACGTGAAGCAAAATAAGGCCGACGGCTCAACGCATGACTCCACTGTCCAGTTGCGGCAGGAGCGGCAGGATCGGTGACGAACCTTGCCGGGGCGTTACCGCAGCGCGGCGAACATTCAGGACGCCCCGCCAACACCTAGCACAAAATCGGGCAAATGCGGCCAAGGTGAGATGGATGCCCCATGCCCGTACCTTTGCACTGCACCAGCGGCGCGCGTTCACGCCGCTGTGGTTAACAACCCGTTAACGGGACCCCTCAGAGGGTGCGGCCGATGGCGAGGAACTTGTCCCGCCGCGCCTTGCGGATGCCCGTCCCGTCCAGCCCCGAGAGATCGGCGAGGGACTCCGAGATGGCATCGCCCGTGGCGGCGATGGCGGCGGCGGCATCGCGGTGCGCCCCGCCGGTCGGCTCCTTGACGATGGTGTCCACCACGCCGAAGCGCAGCAGATCCTGCGCCGTGATCTTCATGTTGGTGGCCGCTTCCTGCGCCTTGGCGGTGTCGCGCCAGAGGATGGAGGCCGCGCCTTCCGGCGAGATGACGCTGTAGATGGCATGCTCCAGCATGAGCACGCGGTTGGCGGTGGCGATGGCGATGGCCCCGCCCGAACCGCCCTCACCGATGATGACCGACACGTTGGGAACGGTCAGCGCGAGGCAGGCATCGGTGGAGCGGGCGATGGCCTCGGCCTGTCCGCGCTCCTCGGCGCCGATGCCGGGATAGGCGCCGGCCGTGTCCACCAGCGCGATCACCGGAAGCTGGAACCGCTCCGCCAGCTCCATGAGCCGAACGGCCTTGCGATAGCCCTCGGGCCGGGCCATGCCGAAATTATGCCGGATGCGGGATTCCGTGTTCGAGCCCTTCTCATGCCCGAGCACGCAGACCGCCTCGCCCCGGAAGCGCGCGAAGCCGCCGATGATGGCTTCGTCCTCGCCATATTTGCGGTCGCCCGCGAGCGGGGTGAAGTCCTCGAACAGCTGCTTGGCGAAATCCGAGAAGTGCGGCCGCGCCGGGTGGCGGGCCACGAGCGTCTTCTGCCAGGGCGTCAGGCTGGAATACAGCTGGACCAGCGCGTCCGCCGCCTTGGCCTCAAGGCGCTGCACGTCCTCCGCAATGGCGACGCCGTCGCCGGTGGAGAGCGCACGCAGCTCTTCGACCTTAGCCTCAAGCTCTGCCACCGGCTTCTCGAAGTCCAAATAGCTGCGCATGCCTGCCCGCGAGGTTGGAGGATGGAAGACGCCTGACCGCGCCCCAAAAAGCGGGCGGAAGCTGCCCGCCGTGAGGGATCAAGTCAAGCACCGCACGTCACGCAGCTGAGGCCGGACCGGGACCCCGCGCTGCAACCTTACGGCGGGTACCGCGTTAAGAAGCAATGATGGTGATTGTGAGAAGCCCCATGACCGATGCCGACAAAGCCGCCGCCCGGGCCGACGGGAAC
>NCCY01000365.1 GCA_002279855.1 Rhizobiales bacterium 12-68-15 | reverse complement strand
CGAGCGGGCGGAACTCTCGCTGGCCGAGACCCGGCAGGCCGATGCGGTGCGCGAGGAGACCCAGCGCCTGAAGCGGGCCGAAAAGATGCTGGAGAAGGTTCAGGGCATCGAGGCCGCGGCACGCGAGAAGGCGGAATTCGACGCCCTGCTCGATCAGGTGGCCTCGGCTTCCGCACGGAAAGGCTGAAGTCAGAGACTCCCTGCGCAATCCTGAATTGCAGAGCCGCACCCGTGATCAGCGCGCAAGCCGCCGGGCTTCATGAGACCCCCGTTTCACGAGAGCAAAGCTGACCAGTTTGCAAGTCAATTCAGGCATCCTGATCGGTCCACAATCCCTTCCGGTCTGGATGTATTTTTGCAACCACGCCTCTCCTTCAGGGGGCCAGATGCAAGCCTGCCGCCAGCTTCACAGCGCAAGGATGCATTCTGGAAGCCTCAGAAGCGAAGCAGGGACATGGGAATTCAGCCTCCTTCAGATCTGATCATTGATGTGATCAACGCCGCCGATCCGGCCAAGGCGCAAGCCATGGCGACGCGTCTGCGTCAGGCTTCCGCCACCACATCGTCTCTCGCCACATCGAACGCCGCGACGGCCTTCGACAGCGAGATGCGCCAGGTCGGCCTTCCGGTGGAAATGATGTCGGTGCTCGGCAAGCAGACGTCCCTGGACCTGCGCAACAGCACGGCCCTGTCCCAGAAATCCGCGACCGGCAACGCCAAGACCATGCAGCAGTTCGAGGCGATGGTGCTCTCCACCTTCGTGCAGAGCATGCTGCCGACGAACGCCACCAACGTCTACGGCTCCGGCACCGCCGGCGACGTCTGGAAATCCATGCTGTCCCAGCACATCGCCGGTGAAATGGCGAAGGGCGGCGGCATCGGCATCGCCCAGCGCGTGTCGAGCAGCGTGGCGCGCACGTCTGCCGCCATGATTGAAAACCTGCCCCAGGCGCCGGTGACGCAGGACACCAAGACCGCGACGACCACCGCGAAGGCGACGTCATGAGCCGCCCTGCCCCCATCCTCCCCTACGCCACCGAAGAGGCGCAGATTGCGCCTCCGGTCACCCGGAAAGCGGATGCCGCCATGGAAGACCGCGCTCTCGACACCGCCTCCACCTCCACGCTGTCCAGCGCCCTTGATCGCATCGAGGAACTGCTGCGCGAGGAGACCGAGGCGCTTCAGACCCGCACCGCCATCGACTTCGCGGAGATCAGCCGCCGGAAGAGCCGGAGCCTTCTGGAGCTGTCGCGAATCGCGCGCGCCGTGCCGCCCCGCCTCGATCCCGCAACGGCCGTCCGCGTGCGCAACCTGCGCGAGACGCTGCAAAAGAATCTCGACCTGCTCGGCGTGCATCTCGCGGCCGCCCAGGAGGTCAGCGCCATCATGCACTCGGCGATCCGCGAGGCGGAATCCGACGGCACCTATTCCAACTCGCTGGCTTACGGAAGGGCGCTTCTGTGATCCGTCTGATCTTCATCGGCCTGTGGGTTTGCGTGGTGACCGTCCTGTCCATCTACGGGACGGCCTACTGGGCGGCCGGCTCCACCGATGGGAAAGGCGACGTGACCTTCGC
Source organism: Rhizobiales bacterium 12-68-15 (assembly GCA_002279855.1). Taxonomy (GTDB): domain Bacteria; phylum Pseudomonadota; class Alphaproteobacteria; order Rhizobiales; family Xanthobacteraceae; genus Aquabacter. The sequence goes on along the minus strand of NCCY01000365.1, from coordinate 472 downwards.
CAGCGGCCCGGAATACCGGCGCCTGCCCACCATCAATGTGCCGATGATCATCGAGGGTTCGGTTCGGGGCTATGTGATCGCCAAGCTGATCTTCACCGCCGACAGCGGGCAGCTTCAGCGGCTGGGGATCGATCCGACCACCTTCGTCACCAGCGTGGCGTTCAACGAATTCTATCAGAACGGCCGGGTCGATACCGGCAAACTCTCGAAGTACAATTTCAAAGAGATGCTCGACAACATCAAGAAGGCATCCAACGAAAAGCTGAACGGCGAGATCGTTCAGGACGTGCTGATCGACAGCATCAACTACATCGACAAGAACGACATGAGGAAGATGGCCGATATCGCGGCACCGCCTCCACCTGAAAAAGGTGAAAAGGCAGACAAGTCGTCCAAGGCCACGCACTAGTCAGGAGAATATCGTGAAGATCATCAACAAGATTTACGGGATCGTCGCGGTTCTCGGTGTCGC
>NCCY01000364.1 GCA_002279855.1 Rhizobiales bacterium 12-68-15 | reverse complement strand
GCGCGCAAAGCGCCGCGCATCGTGATCGAATAGGGAACATCTGAGCCCCACATTCTCCTTTCGGATAAGGCGGAGGCGCTTCCCTCCGCCCCGTTCGCGCTCTAGAAGCTTGATGGGAGAGCGTGAAAAACGTTCCAGAAGATGATTGCAGGGAGTCGTCCATGAAACGTCGTGAGTTTCTGACTGCAGCCGGTGCCGGCGTCGCAGCATCCACCGCCGTCGCCATGCCCGCCATCGCCCAGACGATGCCGGAAGTGAAGTGGCGCTGCACCTCCTCCTTCCCGAAGTCGCTCGACACCATTTATGGCGGCGCCGAGCTGATGGCGAAGTCTGTGTCGGAAGCGACCGACGGCAAGTTCCAGATCCAGGTGTTCGCGGCGGGCGAAATCGTCCCCGGCCTGCAGGCGCTCGACGCCGCGCAGAATGGCACCGTCGAGATGTGCCACTCGGCCTCCTATTATTACGTGGGCAAGGACCCGACCTTCGCGTTCGGCTCCGCCTTCCCGTTCGGCCTCAATGCCCGCCAGATCAACGCGTGGTTCTACCACGGCGGCGGTCTCGCGCTGCTGAACGAGTTCTACAAGAAGTACAACGTCTACATGCTGCCCGGCGGCAATACGGGCGGGCAGATGGGCGGCTGGTTCCGCAAGGAAATCAAGACCGTTCAGGATCTCCAGGGCCTCAAGATGCGCATCGCCGGCCTTGCGGGACAGATCATGTCCAAGCTGGGCGTGGTGCCGCAGCAGCTCGCGGGCGGCGACATCTATCCGGCGCTCGAAAAGGGCACCATCGATGCGGCCGAGTGGGTCGGCCCCTATGACGACGAGAAGCTCGGCCTCCAGAAGGTCGCGCCCTATTATTATTATCCCGGCTGGTGGGAAGGCTGCGCCTCGCTGACCTTCTTCTACAACCTGAACAAGTGGAACGAGCTGCCGAAGAATTACCAGTCGCTGCTCACCACGGCGGCGGCGCAGGCCAATCTCGACATGCTGGCCAATTACGACGCCAAGAACCCGGCGGCGGTCCAGCGGCTCGTGAAGGCCGGCACCCAGCTTCGCCGTTACCCCAACGAGGTGATGGACGCGGCCTACAAGGTGTCTCAGGAGCTCTACGAGGAAATCAGCCAGAAGAATCCGGACTTCAAGAAGGTCCACGATTCCGCGCGCGCGTTCCGCAACGAAGAGTATCTGTGGTGGCAGATCGTCGAATACACCTACGACGATTACATGGTGCGCGCCCGCACCCGCGGCTGATCCGCGCCGGCCTGCACGTCACACCAAGAACCCCGGAGCTTGCGCTCCGGGGTTTTTTGTTTGCGGCAGGCCGCGACCCGATCAGGGCTTGCTGTTGGAATTCGTGCCGGTGGTGCCGGCGCGGCCGCCCTGCTGGGCCGGGCCGGTGTGCGGCTCCGCGCCCGGACCGGTGGCGGGGCGGGGCGTCACGGTGCCGGTGCTGTCCATCGTGCCGGAATTGGGCGTGCCGCCCGGCGTCGCCTGAACGCGGCCACCCTGCTGCGCGCCGCCGGCCTGGGTGTTGGGCGTGGACTTGGTGCCGCTGGTGGTGGGCTGTGCCGCGGGATCGGACGGGTTGATCGTGCCGGAACCGCTGACACCGGGGGTCATCCCCGTCCGTCCGCCTTGCATGGCAGGTCCGCTCTGGGTGTTCGCGCCCGGCGCGGTACCGCTCATCTGCGCGGAGGCGCCCATGGTGCCGAAGGCAAAAAGCGCGGCGGCGGTCGCAAGAGTGATCTTTCGCATGTGATTCTCCTTATCCTCTCCCATCGCTGCCTCACTCAAACAGCCGACAGGAAATGACGATGGACACGGCCCTCCCGCCGCATATGCGCCCGGACAAGTCCTTTCAGGGGCTTCTTCTCGCGCTCCAGAGATTCTGGGCCGACCAGGGATGCGTGATCCTCCAGCCCTACGACATGGAAGTGGGCGCTGGCACCTTCCATCCCGCCACCACGCTGCGCGCCCTCGGGCCGCGCCACTGGAAGGCGGCCTATGTGCAGCCCTCGCGCCGGCCCAAGGATGGCCGCTACGGCGAGAACCCCAACCGGCTGCAGCATTATTACCAGTTCCAGGTGATCCTGAAGCCGTCGCCGGACAATCTCCAGGACCTCTATCTCCAGTCGCTGAAGGCGATCGGCATCGACACGGCGCTCCATGACGTGCGTTTCGTGGAGGACGACTGGGAGAGCCCGACGCTCGGCGCCTGGGGCCTTGGCTGGGAATGCTGGTGCGACGGCATGGAAGTGTCGCAGTTCACCTATTTCCAGCAGGTGGCCGGCTTTGAATGCTCCCCCGTGTCGGGCGAGCTCACCTATGGGCTGGAACGCCTTGCCATGTATGTGCAGGGCGTAGAGAACGTCTACGACCTGAACTTCAACGGCCGCGACGGCGCCGAGCGGGTCAGCTATGGCGACGTGTTCAAGCAGGCCGAGCAGGAATATTCCCGGCACAATTTCGAGCATGCCGACACGCAGATGTTGCTGGAGCAGTTCCGCATGGCGGAAGGCGCCTGCGCCCGCTACATCGCGGCGGGCGATGCGGGTGAACGCCATCTGATGGTGCTGCCGGCCTATGACCAGTGCATCAAGGCGTCCCACGTCTTCAACCTGCTGGATGCGCGCGGCGTCATCTCCGTCACCGAGCGGCAGAGCTACATCCTGCGGGTGCGGGAACTCGCCAAGGCCTGCGGCGCGGCCTGGCTCAAGACGGACGCGGGCGGCGCGGCCTGATCAGGCGCCG
>NCCY01000086.1:20643-25877 GCA_002279855.1 Rhizobiales bacterium 12-68-15 | reverse complement strand
ATCGCGCTCATGAATGGCTCTCCGGCATCCCCGCCGGAATGAGCCCTAACCCCGGAATTTTCCAGCTCCGGCTGGCCTAGAAACGGGGAGCGCTTCACGAGGCTCTTCAGCATCGGGTTGGAGAGGCCGAGGAAAGGGGGCAGCGCGGTCTCGTAGGAGGCCTGGATCAACGCGCTCCACGGCGAGACATCCGGCACGCTGTTGCCGGCGAGAATGTCACCCTCGCCCGCCCCGTAGACGCTGCTGGTGATGGTGGCGTCCACATAGCTCAGCCCGACGGACAGCTGGAAGCCGTTGAACGGCCGCCACTGGCCCTGCACCTCGAAGCCCTGGCTGCGGGTGTCCGCATTCACCGCGCTCACCACATAGGTGGCGGAATTGTAGGACAGCAGATGGTTGTCCGAGACCCAGTTCACATAGGCCGCGCCGGTGAGGGCGAAGCGGCGGTCCTCGGTCTGCGTGGTGAATCCCACCTCGATCATGTCGTTGATGGCGCCCTCGAAGGGCTCGCCGTCCGCCACCTGCGTCGCATAGATGTTGAAGCCGCCGGGCGTGTAGCCGCGCGCATATTTCGCATGCAGTTCGGTGGTACCGGTCAGCGCGTAAGAGAGCATGGCGCGGCCCGTGGTGGCGGTCTCGCTGAGGGAGCGGCTGTCGCCGCTGAGCATGCCCCAGTTCAGGAAGGTGCCGTCATAGCTGGTGGTGTTCCAGTTCTGGCGCAGGCCCAGAGTCAGCTTCAGCGCATCGGTCAGCGGGACGGTGACATCGCCATAAATGGCGTAGGTATCCGTGGTGAAATTGCGGAAGCTCGGCGTGTTCGCGCCATAGGCGTTGAAGGGGGTGTTGTAGGAGCCGTCAGAGTGCTGGAAGAACATGCCAGCCACCCAGTCGATGGCGGAGTTCGGTCGCGACGAGAGCTTTAGATCCTGCGTGAATACGGTTTCCGATGCCTCGTCCTGCGACCAGTATTGGGACGGCGCGCCATATTGCGCGGTCATGATGTTGGCGTCGTACGCCGCAATTTCGTTGTTGCGGGTATTCACATAGGAGCTGATGGAGGTGAGGCGCCCCACGTCCAGATCATGGTTCACCTGGAGGGCGTAGCGATCCAGCGACTTGGTCAGGCCGTCATAGAGGCCCGGCGTGAGATTGACGGTCGGAGGATTGCCGTAGGGCCGCAGGATCAGCAGGTTCGGCAGTTCGTCCACATTCTCGTGCTCGACCGTGAGCAGGGCCGAAGTGCCCTTGCCCGCATCCCACAACAGGTGCGCACGGAAGGCGAGGTCGCTCGGATTGCTGAGCGGCTGCCCGTCCTCCCCGTTGGTCACCCAATGGTCGGACTGCTGGAACCGCACGGCGAGGCGACCGCTGAGCGTGTCGCCCATCGGCCCGCCGATGGCTGCTTCCAGCAGCGACTGGCCCTGCTCGCCATATTCGATCCGGCCATAGCCTTCCAGAACCCGTGTGGGGCGACGGGTGGTGATGTCGACAACGCCGCCAAGACCGGACACGCCGGAGGTTGTGCCCTGCGGCCCCTTCAGGATGTCCATCCATTCCACGTCGAGGGTACCGAGCGACATGTGCCGCGCGCTCACCGGCGCGCCGTCGATGGACATCGGCACGGCGCCGTCATTCATGTTCATCGGATACATGGACCCGACGCCGCGCACATAGATGGTGGAAAGATTGGTGCCACCGGAGGAATTGACGTTCACGCCCGGCGTCATGCGCAGAACCTGCTCCACCGTGTTGAGGCCGAGGGCCTCCAGTTCGGAGCCGGAGAAGACGGTGGCGGTGTAGTCGCTGGCGGCGCGGCCTTCCACGAGCAGCGTGCCGAGCGCGATTTCCGACCCGCCGCCCGCCGTCTGCGTCTGCTGCGCCTGTCCCGATGCCGTCTGCCCGTGGGCAAGGCTGGGGGCTGCGAGCACGGTGGCGGCGATGGCGATGGCATTCAGGCTTGAACTGCTCAACAGCAGGCGGGGAGACCGGCGGGACATGGCAATCTTTCTCGTCGAAACGTTTGGCCGATAGTGTTAGGAAAATCGGATTGAGTTCTCCCCGCATCGGGTCAAACAATGCCCGGATCGGATCACTCAGGCCTGAAATCCATGCATGCAAGTCCCTCCGCCGCTCCAGATCAGACGGCATCCGGCCTCCTCGTCTCGGACGTTCTTTACGGTCAGGCTCCGCAGCAGCTTGATCCTGGGTGCGCCTGCTATTCCATTACCCGTATCATCGAAGATGGTTTAGAGCTGTTCCAATGGAGCGGATTATTTGAAGTTGTAAAAGAAATACAGATCCTCGATGATTCGAACCGGATCTGCTTCAGCTTCAACTCCTGCGCCACAGGTGGCGCAAAGTGCTCTTATGTGGACGGCGGCCAGCGGGAATACGACATCGACGACAATTCCGGGCGTATCCAGTATGGGCCGGGGCGGCGGGGGACCTATTGCCAGCAGGGAGCGATCCATAGCCTCTCGGTCCTGATCCATCCCGACCTGTTCGAGAGTTGGGTGGGAGAAGGCCAAGCCGAATTCAAGCGGCTGATGGCCGAAGGCGGCGTGCTCGACGGGTATCGCGGCGGTGAGTTGCGCGCCACCGCCCGCATGCTTCATCGCGCGCTGGTGTCCCCGGCGGAGGCCGGGGCGGCAGCGGGGGAGCGCCACCCGCTCTGGCTGCGAGGGCAGTGCATGACCTTCGTCAGCCTCTTTCTGGAAGAACACGCCGCAGCGAGCGCGACGGAGGTCTCCGCCCTTGACCGCCGGCGGCTGATGCGCGCGCGGGACCGGCTGCTGGAAGACCTCTCGCGGCCGCCGGTGCTGGCCGATCTCGCGCGGGAGGCGGGGCTGAGCCCGTCCAGCATGAACCGGGGCTTCCGCAAACTGTTCGGCGCCAGCCCGTTCGCCCTGTTCCAGCGGGAGCGGATGGTGGCCGCCCGGCAGAGGCTTCTGGCAGGCGACGAGCCGGTCCTGAGCATCGCCGCCGATTTCGGCTATACCAATGCCAGTCATTTCTCCGAGATGTTCCGCAAGCAGTTCGGCCTGTTGGCCGGCGAGATCCGGCGCACGCGATAGGCACGCCGGACGGGCCGGTCAGCATCGCGGCAGGGACAGGAGCAGTTGCTCCCAATAGGTCCCGAGGCCCGGCAAGGGCAGGGCGGGCGCCGTGATCATCGCCACGCAGTGATAGCGCCAGTCATAGAGTTCGAGGATCAGGAGCGGCTGGCCCTCGTGGAAGATGCGGGTCACCCACGCCTCCTCGATCTCGCCGTGCTCGATCGAGACGGTCACGCCCTGCGCCCCCAGCACGGTGAGCGCACCGGCGGCCCGCACCGATTCCAGCGGTCCGCGATAAAGCTGCACCGCCCCCGCATTGCCCACCGTGACCAGCAGCGGCATGCGCACTTCGCTGGCTAGGGCGAGAAGGTCGAAAATGGGTTTGTGCTGCACCTGCCAGGCCCAGTTCCGGCCCCATCCCGGCAGGGCGGCCCGGCGTTTCAGCCCGTAATCGCCGAACACGCAGTCGATCTGGCGGGCGCAATTGTCGTTCGGGCAGGCATCGTGCAGAAGCGCCGCATCCTCCGGCGCGTCCCCTTCTGCCGCGTCAGTTCCGGCGGGGCGCCAGCTATCCTGAAGGTCACGGAACGCGAACGCGTCGCCATAGTCCATGAGGAAGGACTTGTGCAGCGCGCTTCCCTCCGCATCGAAGAACTGGAGCGAGCAGGGCAGGCGGCTCGCAGGCATCTGGTCCACCGCCAGCGTGGTCCGGACCATGGGCCGGCACAGGCGGAGGCAGGTGGGCCGGCATGCGGCAACGCCCGCAGGCGGGCAGGACGGGCGCAGTGCCTCGCCGGAAAAGCACGGGGCATCGTAGCTGCCGATCTGCGTCATCACGGCGGCGCCGTTGCGCGTCACGGCCACCGCCGTCCCCAGTTGCGGCAGGTCTGCGGCGATGCAGTCCAGCGGTGCGCCGAGGCTGGTTCCGGAGAAGTCCGGCACCGATCGCAGTGCGACAAGCTCGCTCATGTGGGATTGCAGGCAACCCCGCGGGCCGCAGGCAGGCGGCATGGTGTGTTCATCCTCTTCGCGGGCGCGCCCGTGCGCCGGTGCGGCACGGGCAGGCGCTGCTGGACCGACGTCAGTAGACGTCGCGCTGATAGCGTTTCTCGCGGCGCAGATTGGCCACATAGGCTTCCGCCTTCTCGGCCGTCAGCCCGCCATGAAGTGCGATGACCTCGTGGAGGGCTGCGTCCACGTCCCGCGCCATGCGGGTGGCATCGCCGCAGACATAGAGATGTCCGCCCTCCTCCAGCCACGCGAACAGGTCGCGGCCGTTCTCGCGCATGCGGGTCTGCACATAGACCTTCTCGGCCTGGTCGCGGGAGAAGGCGAGGTCGAGGCGGGTCAGGAGCCCGTCCGCGCTCATGGCGCCAAGTTCATCGGCATAGATGAAGTCGTGCTCCTGATGCTGGTCGCCGAAGAACAGCGGCACGCCCGTCATGGGTCCAGCGCACGGCCGCGACCGTGAGGTGGACGGAGCCGGGATGGGCCAGCGGGCTGGAGGAGATGGAATAGGCCCGATGCTGCAGGGGGCGCAGCCAGTCCAGCACCTCCGCCACATCGAAGGTGAGGGCGGGATTAAGGTTGAGCAGGTCGAGCACGTCGCGGCCCCGGAGCCAGGCATCCAGCGCCTCGCGGTCGCCGTGCCGCAGCAGGTGCGTCAGCTCGTCGTCCCCCGCCCGCGCCGCGATGCCGGCCACGAGATCGCGGGAGGGCGTGGCGATTTCCCGGCCGCGCGCCAGCACCTCCCCGAGCGGCGCATCAAGGCCGGGAGCGGGATCGTCTTTGCGGGCACCGAGGCGCGCCAGCAGCGCCTCCACCAGCGCCGGATCGTTGCAGGGCACAACGCCGAGCGCGTCGCCCGCCTCATAGTCGAGCCCGCTATCCGCCAGCGCGAACTCGTAATGGTGGATGTCCTTGGCCGAGCCGGGGCCGGACAGGCGGCGATGCCGCGAAAGCACGGCGGGATAGGGCGCCTTGCGGCTCCAGACCGGGGCTTCGACCGCCTGCGCCACCACGGGTTCGGCCGGCGCGGGCGGCGCGTCCGCCCCGCGCGGAATCTGCGGCAGCAGGCTTGCGATCCAGTCGGCAGCGGGCTTCTCGTAATCCACATCGCAGTCGATGCGGGGGCAGAGGCGCTGTGCGCCCAGTTGTTCGAGCCGGGTGTCGATCAGC